>NZ_JBEUPA010000034.1:0-62691 GCF_040492065.1 Actinomadura sp. NPDC000929
GGCCGCCACCGCGGCCTCGACGGTGCCGTCGCCGCCGTCGGCCACGGGCAGCTCCACCAGCGCGACGCCGGGACGCGCGCGGCGGAGCCCGGCGGCGAGATGCCGCGCCGCCCGCGCCGCGGTCAGCGCTCCCGGGAACCTGTCAGGCGCCAGCAGGACGTGACCTGGCGGGGACGGGTGGGAGGGAGAGTCCGCGGACACCACAGCCACGCCTTTCACGCCGGGGGGTAAGGCCCTACCTTCTGCTTACGCCATGCCGGCACTATTTGACACCTGCAACCGCCTCCGAGACCTACAAACGGGCGAGTTCCGTCGCGGAGTGGTCACCCTGCGTCCGTGTTTCCCCGGAGTCCCCGGCGCGCGGGCGGTCGCGCGGGATCAGCCGACGCCGAGCCACTCCTCGATGGGATGGATGGCGAAGAAGATCACGAACAGGGCGGCGACGATCCAGAGGGCGGGGGAGATCTCGCGCAGCTTCCCGCGCGTGGCCTTGATGACCACGTAGGCGACGATGCCCATCCCGAGGCCGGTGGTGATCGAGAAGGTGAAGGGCATCAGCACGATGGTGAGGAACGCCGGGATCGTGATCTCCAGGTCGTTCCAGTCGACCTTGGCGACCTGCGTCATCATCAGCGCGCCGACCACGACCAGGGCGGGCGCCGCGGCCTGCGCGGGGACGGTCGCCGCCAGCGGGGTGAGGAACAGCGTCACCGCGAACAGCGCGCCCGTGGCGATGTTGGCCAGGCCGGTCCGGGCGCCTTCGCCGACGCCCGCCGCCGACTCGACGAACACCGTGTTCGCCGACGAGCTGGTGAGCCCGCCGAACGCGGCGGACAGCCCGTCCACCGACAGGATCCGGCCGAGCCGCGGCACCTCGCCCTTCTCGCTCACCAGGCCCGCCTCGTCGCTGATGCCGAGGATCGTCCCCATCGCGTCGAAGAACCCCGACAGCACCAGCGTGAACAGCACGACCAGCGCGGTGATCACTCCCGCCCGGGCGAACCCGCCGAACAGGGAGATCTGCCCGAACAGACCGAAGTCGGGGGCGGCGAACAGCTTCTCGGGCATGTTCGGGGTGACCACGCCCCAGCCGCCCTTCCTGACGGAGGCGTTCTCCTGGATGACCACGGCCCCGACCGTCCCGGCGACGATGCTGATCAGGATCGCGCCCGGCACCCGCCGCACGTACAGGATGATCATCAGCACCAGGGTCCCCGCGAAGACCAGCGCCGGCCACGTCTCCAGCCGGCCGCCGGTGCCGAGGGACAGCGGCGGGCTCGTGGCGCTGGAGGTGACGAACCCGGCGTCGTAGAGGCCGACCAGCGCGATGAACGCGCCGATCCCGACCGCGATCGCGTGCTTGAGCGCCAGCGGGATCGAGTTCATGATCCGCTCGCGCACCCCGGTGAGCGCCAGCAGCACGATGACCACGCCCTCGATCACCACGAGGCCCATCGCCTGCGGCCAGGTCATCACCGGCGCCGCCTGGAAGGCCACGACCGCGTTGATGCCGAGGCCCGCGGCGAGCGCCAGCGGCGCGTTCCCGACCAGGCCCATGATCACGGTGGTGACGGCGGCGGACAGCGCCGTCATCGTGGTCAGCTGCGGGATCGACAGGGTCGCGTCGTTGACGTCCTTCGCCCCGCCGAGGATGAGCGGGTTCAGCAGGATGATGTAGGCCATCGCGAAGAACGTGGTCACGCCGCCGCGCAGCTCGCGCGGGACGGTGGTGCCGCGCGCGGTGAGTTCGAACAGCCGCTCCAGCGGCCCGCGCCCGCTCGCCGGTGGTGAATCGTCGGCCGCTTCGGCCTGGGTCTTGGACATGACGGGCGCTCCGCTTTCAGCAGCATGGTGTTCGGAAACGGCGTGCACAGGGTAGCCGTCCGAGGCCCGGGTGAGGCCAGGGGGCCGCGTGAAGAGAGGGCGGCGGGACGTGATTCGCGGCCTTCGCAGCGTGACGGGGGTGATGTGCCGCCTATAGCCTGCCCTGGTGCGAATGCGAGACTCCGCCGGGGCGACCGCCCTGGACTCCTACGCGTGGCTGCTGGCGTCCGTCCCGGAGCGGACGCGCTCGTCCTTCCGCGCGCGGATGCTCGGCCCCCTGGAGGAGTACGACAGCACCAGGCAGGCCGATCTCGTGCACACGCTGGAGGTCTTCCTGTCCTGCTCGGGCTCCTGGAGCCGCACCGCGACGCGGCTGCACGTCCATGTGAACACGCTTCGGTACCGAATCCGGCGAATCGAGGACCTCACCGGCCGGGACCTCGGCAGACTTGAAGACCGAGTCGACTTCTTCCTCGCCCTGCGCGCGGCGAGCACCTTGTAGGCGGTGGTCAAACGATGGATCGGGAGACACTGGGGCAGCGCATTCGCGCCCTGCGGATCCGGCAGGGCGTGAGCCAGGCGCAGCTCGCCTTCCCCGAGCTGTCCGACAGTTACATCTCGCTGATCGAGAGCGACAAGCGGGTCCCGGCGCCGAGCGTCGTCGACCTGCTGGCGGCGAAGCTGAACTGCTCGGCGACCTATCTCGTCAGCGGCGTCAGCGAAGACGTCGTGGACGAGCTGCGCGTCACCCTCGACTACGCCGAGATCGCGCTCAGCAACGGCGCGGCGGCCGAGGCGCGGACCCGGTTCGCCGAGGTGCTCGCGAGCGCCGACGCGGTCGCCCTCCCCGAGATGCTGCACCAGGCCCGCTGGGGCCACGCGCTCGCGCTGGAGGCCGCGGGCGAGCTGGAGGAGGCGATCGCCGAGCTGACGGCGCTGACCGGGCAGGCGTCCGCCGAGGCCGACCTCGACCACTGGGCCAAGGTGCACGTCGCGCTGAGCCGCTGCCTGCGCGAGCGCGGCGACATCAGCGCGGGCGTGGAGGCCGCCGAGACCGCGCTGCGGCACCTCGTCGCCACCGGCGCCGACTCCACCGACGCCGCCGTGGACCTCGGCGCGGCGCTGCTGTCGGCGTTCATCGAGCGCGGCGACCTCGTCCGGGCCCGCCAGCTCGCCGCCCAGCTCGTCGAGCGCGCCGAGCGGATCGGCAGCCCCCGCGCCCGCATGGTCGCCTACTGGGAGGCCGCCTACGTCGCGGAGATCCGCGGCGAGTACGACGAGGGCGTCGCGCTCGCCGAGCGGGCCCTGATGCTGGCCGGCGACGGCGAGGACCCCCGCAACCTCAACCGGCTCCGCGTCATCTACGCGGGGCTGCTGCTGCGGGCCAAGCCCGACCAGGCCGACCGCGCGCGCGAGCTGCTCGCCCGGGTGCGCGGCGAGATCAGCGCCAGCTCCTCCGGCGAGATCGACGTGGCCTGGTGCCTGACCGAGCTTGCCCGCGCGGAGACCGCGCTCGGCCGTCCCGCCGAGGCGGTGGCGCTTGCCGAGGAGGCCCTGGACCTGCTCGGGGACGCCCCGCGCCGCGCCACCGCCGGGGCGCTGACCGTGCTCGGCGAGGCCTCGGTGCGGCTCGGCCGGCACGACCGCGCGGTCGAGGTGCTGACCCGGGCCGCGACCTGCCTGGAGGAGATGGAGTCCTCCCGGGAGGCCGCGCAGGCGTGGTTCGACCTCGCCGAGGTGCTGGCCGGGACGGGGACCTCCGACGGGCCCCGGATGGCCGCCTACCGCCGCGCCCTGACCTGCGTGGGGGTCTGATCGGACCGATCCGGCCGAACCGTTTCGCGTGCCGCCGCGTCCATGAATAATGCTGCGGTCGGCGTGAGATGGGGGAGTTAGTCGTGTTCGGTGTTGTCAGACCTTGCCGTCATGTTCTGTGCGGGTCGCTGTTCAAGGACTGGATGGCCCACCTTTGCGGGCTGTGCCTGACGCTGCGGGCCGAGCACGGCCAGGCCTCCCGGCTCGTCACCAACTACGACGGGCTGCTCGTGTCGGTGCTGGTGGAGGCGCAGGCTCCGGAGCTGTCGCCGCGCCGTAAGGCCGGACCGTGCGCCCTGCGCGGGATGAAGACGGCCGAGGTCGTCACGGCGCGGGCGCAGGGCGCGCAGCTCGCCGCGGCCGCGTCCCTGCTGCTCGCCGCCGGCAAGACGCGCGACCACGTGGCCGACGGCGACGGGCCCTACGCGCGCCGGCTCGTCGCGGCCGCGGCCGGGCGGATGGCCGACCGGTGGGACGCCGCGGGCGGCCGCACGGGCGCCGCCGTCGGGTTCGACCCCGCGGTGCTGCGCGACGCCGTCGCCCGGCAGCCGCTCCTGGAGGCGGCCCCCGGCCTCGGGCTGCTGGACCTGACCGAGCCGACCGAGACGGCCGTCGCCGCGGTGTTCGCGCACACGGCCGTCCTCGCGGGCCGGGAGGGCAACGCCGAGACGCTCGCCGAGGCGGGCCGCTTCTTCGGGCGCCTCGCCCACCTCATCGACGCCGTCGAGGACCTCGCCGAGGACGAGGAGGCCGGCGCGTACAACCCGCTCCTGGCGACCGGCACCACCCTCGACGAGGCCCGCCGGCACGCCGACGGCGCGCTGCACGGGCTGCGGCTCGCGCTCGCCGAGCTGGAGCTGGAGAGGCCGCGCCTCGTCCGGGCCCTGCTGGACCGCGAGGCGGGCCGCTCGGTCGAGCGCGCCTTCGCTCCGGCGGAGCTGTCCAGGCGGGGGCCGCGGCCGCCGCGCCCCGGCTGGCCGGTCCCGTGCTTCACCGGAACGCTGGTCTGCGCCACCTGCGGGATCTTCCAGCCCGAGTGGAGCGACCACCACGGCGACTCGTGCGACGACCGCTGCTGGTGCACCCGGCACCTCGACGGCTGCGACGGCGGCGGCTGCGACGGGAGCTGCTGCGACTGCTGCAACTGCTGTGACTGCTGCGACTCGTGCGACTGCTGCGACTGCGACTGCGGGTGCAACTGACCGGCGCCGTTCCTCCCGGGCCGCGCCGTCGCGCGACCCGGGACGTGCCATGGCGGAGGGCTCAGTAGGGTAGACGGAGCCCTTCGACTCACTAGAGAACCCGGCCCTCCATGAACATGCTCAAGTCCCGCCGGCCCCTGCGCCGCCTCGGCCTGATCGCCGCCGCCGCGCTCGCCTTCGGCGCCTTCACCGCGCCCCCCGCGATGGCGCACACGAAGCTGGTCGGCAGCACGCCCGAGAAGGGCAGGTCCGCGGACGCGGTCACCGAGGTCACGCTGGTCTTCAGTGACGAGATCAGCCTGGCGAAGGTCGTCGTCAGCGACGGGAACAAGAAGGAGTTCCAGGCGGGCGCCGCCGAGCGCGCCGGGACCAAGGTCACGCAGAAGCTGTCCGGTCCGCTGCCCGCCGGCTCCTACACGGTCGCCTACCGGGTCGTCGGCGAGGACGGGCACCCGATCGAGGGGAACGACCTGACGTTCAGCGTGACCGGGGACGGCGCCGCGGGCGCCCCGCCGGCCGCCTCGTCCGCGCCCACCGCGGGCGGGGTCGGCGCCGAGGAGCAGACGGGCCCGGCCGCCAACTCCGACGAGCGGCCGCTCAAGGCCGACCAGGAGAACGAGGCGGCCGAGGAGGACTCCGGCTCGGGGATGCTCCTGTGGGTGCTGATCATCGGAGGCCTGCTCGTCGGCGTCGGCATCGGCGTGGGCATCGTGTTCCGCGCCAAGCGCAAGCACCAGGCGGCCACCGGCGGTGAGTAAGGGGAGCCTGGCCGTCTGGCGGGCGGGGGCGGCCGCCCTGGCCGCGTGCGCCGTCCTGCTGGTGGCCGGGCTCGTCCTCGGCGGCTCGGTCACCGAGAAGGTCATCCCCGGCCTCGGCGACGCGGGCGCCCTCACCCGGTGGGGGCTTCCGGTCTCCCGGGCGGCGATGGACCTGCTGTCCGCGCTGACCGTCGGCGCGCTGCTGGCCGCGGCCGCGTTCCTGCCCGTCGAGGGCGGGCGGGCCGCGCCCCGGCTGTCGGGGGACGCCCTCGGCTACCTCAACGCCGCCTCCTGGATCGCCGCCGCCTGGGCCGCCGCCGCCGCGGCCACGCTGGTGTTCACCGTCGCGGACGTGCTCGGCCAGCCGGTCGGCGACGTCCTCACCGGCAGCGAGCTGAGCAGTTACGTCGGCTCGCTGCCGCAGGGCACCGCCCTCATGGTCGTGGTGCTGCTGGCCGTCGTGGTGGCGCTTCTGGCCCGCACCACCACCACGCCCGCCGCCGCGTTCGGGCTGCTCGCCCTGGCCGGGATCGCCCTGCTGCCCGCGCCGCTCACCGGGCACTCGGCCTCGGCCGCCAACCACTCCACCGCGACGACCGGCGTCGCCCTGCACGTCGCCGCCGTCGCCCCGTGGGTCGGCGGGCTCGCCGTCGTCGCCGCCCACGCGCTGCTGCGCCGCGACCGGCTCCCGCTCGTCGCGGAGCGGTTCAGCCGCATGGCCCTGTGGTGCTACGTCGTCGTCGGAGCCAGCGGCCTGGTGAACGTGATCGCCCGGCTGCCGGATCCGCGGGAGATGGTCGAGACCGACTACGGACGGCTCGCGCTCGGCAAGATCATCGCGTTCTGCGTGCTCGGCTGGTTCGGCTGGTGGCACCGGACGCGGACGCTGCCCGCGGTGGCGGACGGCAGGCCGGGGGCGTTCGCCCGGTTCGCGTCCGTCGAGGCCGCGGTGATGGGCGCCACCATGGGGCTGGCCGTCGCGCTGGCCCGGACCGCGCCGCCCGCCCCGGCCGAGCCGGAGTCCGCGGTCAAGTCGCTGCTCGGCTACGACATGCCCCCGCACGTGACCCCCGTCCGGCTGCTGACGCTGGGGCAGTTCGACCTGTTCTTCGCCGCCCTCGTCGTCGTCCTCGGCGGCCTCTACCTCGCCGCGGTCGTCCGGCTGCGGCGGCGCGGCGACTCCTGGCCCTGGGGGCGCACCGCGTCCTGGCTGATCGGGCTCCTGACGATCGCGGCCGTCACCCAGACCGGCGTCGCCAGGTACGCGCCGATCCTGTTCAGCGTGCACATGGCGCAGCACATGGTGCTGAACATGCTGACGCCGATCTTCCTGGTCGTCGGCGCGCCGGTGACGCTGGCGCTGCGGGCGCTCAGGCCCGCCCGCGTGCGCGGCGACCGCGGCCCGCGCGAGTGGCTCACCGCCGTGCTGCACAGCCGGTACCTCGCGGTGATCGCCCATCCCGCGGTCGCGACGCTCGTCTTCGTGGTGAGCACGTTCGTCCTGTACTTCACGCCGCTGTTCGAGGCCGCGATGCGCAACCATCTCGGCCACATCGCGATGACGGTCCACTTCCTGGCCAGCGGCTCCCTGTTCTTCTGGGTGCTGCTCGGCGTCGACCCGGCGCCGCGGAAGCTGCCGTATCCGGCCCGCCTGCTGCTGCTGTTCGTCACGATGCCGTTCCACGCGTTCTTCGGCATCGCCCTGATGAACATGAGCCAGGCGCTCGCCCGCGGCTGGTACACCTCCGTCGACCCGCCGTGGGGCACCACGATCCTGCACGACCAGCACACCGGCGGCGCCATCGCGTGGGGCTTCGGCGAGGTGCCGACGTTCATCGTCCTGATCGTGCTGGCCTTCCAGTGGTACGTCCACGACCAGCGGCAGGCGCGGCGCATGGACCGCAAGGCCGACCGGGCCGCGAAGGCCGGGGGGCGCCCCGAGGACGACGAGCTCGCCGCCTACAACGCGCGCCTGGCCAAGCTCGCCGAGCGCGACCGCGCCTCCGGCGGGACCGCCGGGGAGGGCGCCGCCGGAGAGAAGGACAACGCGTGAGCGCGGCCTCCCCCGCGCGGGGGAGTGGCCGGGCCGCCGGTTCTGTCAGGATCAGGGCGTGCTCCGTGTGCTCCGCCCGCTGATCGAGCGGACGACCTGGCGGCGCTGGTCCCACCTCGTCGTGGGCGGCGCGCTGCTGATGCCGTACTGGTTCCTGGCGATCAGCATGACCCCGCTGGTGCCGATGGGCAACAGCCTGGTCAAGGGCGTGCTGATGCTGGTCGTCATGCCGGCGGCCGCGACGTTCGTCACCGGGCTCGTGCCGACGGTGCGGCTGCTGGAGAGCTCCCTGGCCAAGGAGCTGCTCGGGGGGCCCGCCGCCGGGCTCGTGCCCGGTTCCGCGGGCTCCTGGGAGAGCCGCGGCCGCACCGCCGCGTGGTTCACGCTGCACCTCGGCACGGGCGTCGTGGTCAGCGGGCTGAGCCTGGTCCTCCCCCCGGCCGCCGTCGTGATGCTCATCGCGCCGGCGGTGAGCTGGGACACCCGGTTCCTGCAGTCCTGGGGCTGGCAGGACGCCTGGCACCAGTGGCCCGCGCCGCTGATCGGGCTGGGGTCGCTGGTCCTGCTGCTCGCGCTGATCGTGGGGGCGGGCGCGCTGCTGGCCCGGCTGGCGCCGGTGTTCCTCGGGCCGTCCGCCGCCGAGCGGATGGAGGGGATGCGGGCCGAGGCCGTCAGGCTCGCCGAGCGCAACCGGCTGGCGAGGGAGCTGCACGACTCGGTGGGGCACGCGCTCAGCGTGGTGACCCTGCAGGCGGGGGCGGCCGGGCGGGTGCTGGACAGCGACCCGGAGTTCGCCCGCGAGGCGCTCGCCGCGATCGAGGACTCGGCCCGTGCCGCGCTGGAGGACCTCGACCACGTGCTCGGGCTGCTGCGCGACGACCGGTCCCGTCCCGCCCCGCAGGCCACGCTGAAGGACCTCGGACGGCTGCTGGAGCAGACGCGGATCGCCGGGGTGGCGCTGGACGCCGAGGTGGACCCGGAGGTGGAGCACGTCCCGGCGGCGGTGTCGCGGGAGGCGTACCGGATCGTCCAGGAGGGCCTGACGAACGCCCTGCGGCACGCGGGGAAGGTGCCCGTGCGGCTGCGGCTCGGCACCGACGGGGAACGGCTGGAGGTCGAGATGACCAATCCGCTCGGCGCGACCCGCGGCGAGGGCGCGGGGCACGGCGGCGGCCGCGGCCTCGGCGGGGTCCGCGAGCGCGTCACCGTGCTGCGCGGCGACATGAGCGCCGGGGCCGACGGCGATCGGTGGCGGTTCCGCGTCTCGCTGCCGCTAAGGTCCGGATCATGACGATCAAGGTGCTGCTGGTCGACGACGAGCGGCTGATCCGGGCCGGGCTCGCCGCCATCATCGACGCGGAGGACGATCTGGCCGTCGTCGGCGAGGCGTCGGACGGGACCGAGGTGCCGGGCGAGGTGCGGCGGCTGCGCCCCGACGTCGTGCTGATGGACGTGCGGATGCCGCGGCTCGACGGCATCCAGGCGACCCGCCACATCCTCGCCACCGTGCCGGAGCCGCCGCGGATCATCGTCGTCACCACGTTCGAGAACGACGAGTACGTCTACGACGCGCTGAAGGCGGGCGCCAACGGCTTCCTGCTCAAGCGGACGCGGCCGGAGGAGATCCTGCAGGCGATCCGGATGGTCGCGCACGGCGAGAGCCTGCTGTTCCCGGCGGCGATCCGGGAGCTGGCCGGGCGGCACGGGCCGTCCGGCGGCGGGGGCGCGGCCTGGCACGGCCGGCTCACCGAGCGGGAGGGGGACGTGCTGCGGCTGATGGCCAAGGGCCACTCGAACGCGGAGATCGCCGGTGAGCTCTTCGTGAGCCCGCAGACGGTGAAGACGCACGTCGGGAACATCCTCGCCAAGATGCAGGCCCGCGACCGGACCCAGGCAGTGATCTTCGCCTACGAGACGGCCTTCATCACGCCGGGCTGACGTCCCGGCCCGCAAATCGGACAGGCCTTACACCTCATTTACTGACAGGTCGCTACAAAAGAGACAGAAAGGATGAAGAGCGACGATCGGGGGATCATGGACGCTGTCACCCTGTCCGGGCTGCGCAAGCCGAGGCCGTATCCCGCGGTGTCGGTGCTGATGCCGACGCACCGCTCCGCCCGGGACGGCCGGCAGGACCGCATCCGCCTGCGGAACCTGCTGGGCGAGGTGCGCCGCCGCCTCCACGACGACCCCAGGGTGGAGTCCGACGCCGCCGACGACGTCGTCCGGGGCCTGGAGCGCGCCGCGGGCGAGGTCGACCCGCGGCACGGCTCCGACGCGCTGGTCCTGTTCGCCGCCCCGCACGGCGAGCACCACGCGTTCGCCATCGGCCAGCCCGTGGACGAGCGGGTGGTCGTCGACACCGGGTTCGCCACCCGCGACCTCGTGGCCGACTTCACCCGCACGCCGCGCTACTGGCTGCTGTCGCTGTCGGACCACCGGACGCGGCTGTGGAGCGGACTCGGCGCGGAGCTGACCGAGTACGCCCGCGGCGGCTTCCCCGTGGAGCCCGAGCCGATCGACGAGGCGAGCGCCGGACGGCAGGCGCGGCGGGCCGCGCAGGGCGGCGAGGGCGAGCGCCGCCGCCAGACCATGCGGGACGTGGCGGCCGACCTCGAACGCGTCCTCGCGCGGGACCGGCGCCCGCTGATCGTCGCCGGCGTCACCCGGCACCAGGCGGTCTTCGACGAGGTGGCGGGGCCGCACGTCACCGTGGCGGGACGCGTCGACGGCAGCTTCGAGGGCGCCTCGCCGAGCGCGCTCGCCGAGGCCGCCCGGCCCGCGCTCGCCGCCTACGAGGACCTCCGCGAGGTCGGCGTGCTGTCGGAGCTGGAGGCGGCGCGCAGCATCCAGCGGTACGCGGGCGGGCTGTGCGAGGTGACGGAGCTGGTGGAGGAGGGCCGCGGCGAGCACCTGGTCGTCGAGCGCGGCTACTACGCGCCCGCGGTGCGGACCAAGGGCGAGCTGATCCCGGTGGAGGGCATGCCCGGCGTGCTCAAGGGCGCGGACGTGGTCGACGACGTCGTCGACCACGTCATCGAGACGGTGCTGGAGTACGGCGGCGAGGTGACCTTCGTCTCGGACGGCTTCCTCATCGACCACGACCGGATCGCGCTGGTGACGCGTTACTGACCCGGGCCCGCGCAGGACGGGTCGTGCCAGGCCGCCCACGACACCGACCAGAACCGTCCCGCGTGCGGCCGCCAGCCCGCCGGATGGGCGGGCCAGGACGCCTCGGGCGGCGTCCCGTCCGGGAGGGGCACCACGACCGTGCACACGCCCGGCGCGGGCGGCCGTCCGGCGCGGGTGTCGAACGTGCCGATGCGCGTCCACCACACGGGGTACATCAGCGCGGTCCTGACCGCCCAGTGGAGCGACGCGTCCGTGACGACCCCGCCTGAGGCCGGGCCGGGGAGCGGGGACTCGGCGGGGACGCGCCGGGTGTGCGGCCCCATCGCGAACGTCAGCGCCGCGAGGTTCACCCCGGCGATCGCGACGGCCGCCACGGCCGCCGTCTTCGGCCTGGTCAGCACGAGCAGGCCGCCGAGCAGGGCGAGGGCGGCGAAGGTCGCCTCGTGCAGGTGCAGCGCGCCACGGTCGGCGGTCAGGAACGTGACCTCGGGGAAGTCGAAGCCGATGAAGACGTGGGTGCGGAGCCGCTCGCCCGCGTAGGCGGTGACCCACAGCGCGGCTCCCTCCAGCAGGAGGGCGCTCGCCGCCGCCACCCGGATCGCCGGGCCCGCGCTGAGGCGCCCGAGCGCCGCGGCCCCGGCGAGGGCGTAGACCAGCGCCACGCACGCCAGGTAGCGGCCGTAGGCGAAGTTGCCCACGCGGTGCTCGTCCGGCAGCGCGGCCGAGGACGCGTAGGCGATGCCGCAGGTGGCGGCGAGCAGCACGCCCGCCATGATCCTGTCCGCGGCTGGAGTCCGCCGCCGGGCGAGGACCGCGGCGACGGCCACCAGCCCGGCCCCCGCCAGGCCCCAGGTGGAGACGATCAGGTACCAGAGCTGCCCCGCCGCGCCCGACAGCGCCCACTCCTGCCCCGGCACCGTGGTCAGCCGGGACGTCAGGATCCCGGCGAGGTCCCGCGTGCCGCGCGGATACAACTCGGCGCGGACGTGCGCGTTCAGCGCCGCGCCCGCCGCGTACCCGGCGAGCGCGGCCGCGCCCCCGGCCAGCGCGGCGCGGGCCTTCCG
Organism: Actinomadura sp. NPDC000929; assembly: GCF_040492065.1. NCBI lineage: Bacteria > Bacillati > Actinomycetota > Actinomycetes > Streptosporangiales > Thermomonosporaceae > Actinomadura > Actinomadura sp. NPDC000929. The sequence continues at coordinate 11,849 of NZ_JBEUPA010000034.1, forward strand.
GCGCCCGGGCAGAGCCATGACCACCAGGGCGGCGGCGTGGACGGCGAGCAGGATCGTTCCCCGGGTGTGCACGGCCGCCGTGAAGGACGCGACCAGGCTCGCGAGGACGGCGTCCCCGGCCCGGCCGTTCCGGACGAACCGGTCCAGCGCCAGCAGCCAGGCCAGGACGAGCGCCGGCAGGACGGCGTCCGCGAGCGCGAAGGCGCCGAAGAACGTCGTCGCGGGCAGCAGCGCCGCCGCGAACGCCAGCGGCAGGGCGGACCGGCGGGCCAGCCCGAGGCGGCGGGCCGCCGCGTACCCGAGGGGGAACAGGGCCGCTCCCAGCACCGCGTTGATCGCGATCACGATCGTGTAGACCGTGGCGGGGGAGTGGGAGAACCAGAAGGCCGGGGTGAGCAGGAGCGGGTATCCGCCCTGGTAGAAGGTGTTCCCGGACAGGTCCCCGCCCGGCCCGCCGGCCAGCAGGCGGGCGGCGAGCAGGTAGCCGGTCTCGTCCGGGTTCGCGGCCGGGCCCGTCCGCGACCAGGCGAACCACAGCCGGACCGCCGCCTGCGCGAGCACGCCCGCCGCGAGCAGCCAGGGCAGGGCGCGCGGCCGGCGGGGGCCCGGCGGGGCGGGCGGCGCTTGACGGCGGGGCGGGAGCAGCACGAGCGACATGCGCTCCACGGTTCCGCCGGACCGTCATGGTCTCGTGCCGAAGATGTCCGGATCTTGTGACACATCCCGTTCGGTGATCGCGCACGGCCGATAATGACCGGGTGGCGAGCATTCTGTTCATCGAGGATGATCCGTCCGCCCGGACGGCGCTGGAGCTGGCGCTGACCCGCCAGGGGCACGGGGTGACGTCCCGGGCCACCGGCGAGGACGGCCTGGAGGCGCTGCGGGCGCGCCGTCCCGAGATCGCGATCCTGGACGTGATGCTGCCCGGCATCGACGGCATCGAGGTGTGCCGCCGGATCCGCCGGGACGACCCGCTGCCGGTGATCCTGCTGACCGCGCGGGGCGACGACCTCGACGTCGTCCTCGGACTGGAGGCGGGCGCCGACGACTACGTGGTGAAACCCGTCGAGCCGCGGGTCCTGGACGCCCGGATCCGCGCGGTCCTGCGCCGCGCCGACCAGACCCGCCTGGACCGGTCCGTCTACGGCGACCTCGTCGTCGACCGGTCCTCCCTGAAGGTCACCAAGGCCGGCGCCGACCTGCGCCTCACCCCGACCGAGCTGCGGCTCCTGCTGGAGCTGACGCGCCGCCCGGGTCAGGCCCTCACCCGCCAGCACCTGCTGGCCGAGGTGTGGGAGCACACCTACCCCGGCGACTCGCGGCTCGTGGACGCCTGCGTCCAGCGGGTCCGCGCCAAGATCGAGGACGAGCCGGCCGAGCCGCGGCTGATCGAGACGGTCCGGGGCTTCGGCTACCGGTTCACCGCGCCGTGAGGAGCCTCCTCCGGTTCGTCGCGCCCGGGATGCGGCGCCTGCGGTTCACCGGGCTGCGGGTGCGGCTCGCGGCCGCGTTCACCGCGGTCGCGCTGCTGGCGTCCGTGCTCGCCTCCGGCATCTCCTACGTGCTGCTGCGGCGGGTGATGCTGCAGCGCGCCCAGGACGCGGTGATCAACGACGTCCGCACCACCCTCGCCCAGCACGTCCCGCCCGACCTGCCGCCCGACACCGAACCGCTGGTGTCCGCGGCGTTGGTGGACGCGCTGGGCTCGGCGCGGGGGCGCCGGGCGGTCGCGGTGCCGGTGCGGCCCGACAGGGCCGGGCTCCCGGCGCCGGACGCCCTGGACGTCCCGGTGACCGCCGAGTTCGCCCGGCGCGCGGCGCGGGGCGTCGTCTTCCAGCGCGTCGAGTGGCACGGCACGCCCTACCTGCTCGTGGGCGCCCGCGTCGCCGGAGTCCGGACGTCGCCGGAGGAGCCGTGGCGCACGACGCCGCCGATGGTGTTCGTCTCCGCGAGCCTGCGCCGGGAGGCCGCCGACCTGTGGCTGTTCACCCGCACCCTGCTGATCGCGGACGCCGCGGCCCTGGCGGCCGCGCTCGTCCTCGCGCTGCTGGCCACCGGGGGCGTGCTGCGTCCCGTGCGCCGCCTCGGCGCCGCCGCCCGCGCGCTCGGCGAGGGAAGGCTGGACACCCGCGTCCGGGTGCAGGGCCGCGACGAGCTGGCCGACCTCGCCTCCACCTTCAACCGCACCGCGGAGGCGCTGGAGCGGACGGTGACGGAGCTGCGCGCGATGGAGGCCGCGTCCCGCCGGTTCGTCGCCGACGTCTCCCACGAGCTGCGCACCCCGCTCACCTCGATGATCGCCATGACGGACGTGCTGGCCGAGGAGGCCGCCGAGGGCGGCGGGGGCGACGCGGCCACCCGGCTCGTCGCGGACGAGACCCGGCGGCTCGGCGCGCTCGTGGAGCACCTGATCGAGATCAGCCGGTTCGACGCGGGCGCCGCCGCCCTCGTCCTGGACGACGTGAACGTGGCCGACGCGGTCGGCGCGACCCTGAAGGCGCGCGGCTGGCAGGAGGAGGTGGCCGTGGAGGGCCCCGCCGACCTGTTCGTCCGGCTGGACCCGCGCCGGTTCGACGTCATCGTCGCCAACCTCGCCGGGAACGCCCTCAAGCACGGGCGCCCGCCCGTCTCGCTGCGCTTCGGCCGTCCGGAGCGGGAGGACGCGGGCGGAGTGCGGGTCGTGGTCGCCGACCGCGGACCCGGCCTTCCGCCCGACGTGGCCGCGGTGGTCTTCGACCGGTTCGTCAAGGCGGAGGCGGCCCGCTCGCGCAGCGAGGGCAGCGGCCTCGGCCTGTCGATCGCCAGGGAGAACGCCCTGCTCCACGGCGGCACGCTGGAGGCCGCCAACGGGCCGGAGGGCGGCGCGGTGTTCACCCTGTGGCTGCCCGACGCGGAAGGGGACGAGCGCCCATGAGGCGGGCGGACCGGACGCGTGCGCTCCTGGCGGCGGCGGCCTGCGCCGCCCTGACCGGCTGCGGGATCCAGCCGACCGGGATCATCAGCGCGGGGGACCAGCCGCTCGCTCAGGCGTACGCCGCCACGATCACCCTCTACCTCGTGCGGGACGGCAGGCTGGTGCAGGTGACGAGGCCCGGCCTGCCCGGCGAGCCGCACCTGGGCATCCAGCAGCTGAGCGTGCCGCCGACCGGGAACGAGCGGGCCATGGGGCTGCGCACCGACGTCCGCGAGGAACTCGAGGCGTACTCGGTCGAGGACGTCTCCAAGCCGGTGAGCCGTCCCACCCAGCTGGTCGTGCGGCCGGTCCGCCAGGCGGTCGCGGCGAAGACATGGTCGCGGACGGCCAAGGCCCAGATCGCGTGCACCGCGCAGGCCGTCCAGGGCATCCGGCGCGTCAGCCTGTGGAGCACGCTGAACCTGACCAAGAACCGATGGGAGGTCCTGACCTGCGACCAGTTCGCCGACATGATCGAATGATCAGCCGCGCGTCAGCCACTGGGCGGTGATGTCGCCGAGCACGGACCGGACGGTCAGGATGGCGATCCCGAGGATCAGGACCGGCATCACCACCCACCGCTCGACCTTGCCGTCCGTCCGGGGGATGACGGGGACGTCGATACGCCACGGCAGCGGCCAGAACACCGGGCAGCCCCGCGGTGTCAGGCAGTCGCCGGCGACGTGGGCCAGGCAGCCGAGCGTCACCGCGAACCCGACGAAGCTCATGTCGATGTTGTGCATGAGCCAGACCGCGATCAGGGCCAGCGCGCAGTCCGCCAGCGCCGACTGCGGCTCGGCGCCCTCGAAGTCCAGGCCGACGCCGCGCAGCCCGAGCCCCACGATCATGAACAGGCAGGCCCACCAGGCCCAGATGAAGTGGGTGGCGAGGGTGTCCATCGCCCAGCCGATGCCGACCGCGAACAGGATCGAGTGGGTCGCCTGCCGGTGCCCGCCCGACAGCTTCCCGATCCACTTGCACATGTGGTTCGTGATCGGCCCGAAGGTGTTGGCGATCCGGCCGTTGTGGTGGTCGATGTCGGGCAGGATCGCGGCGCCGGCGCACACCACGGCGCCCGCCATGATCTGCTCCGGCGACAGCGTCACCGCGTGCTCGCCGAGCAGCCGCTCCTGCCCGAGGATCGGGACGGCGCCCAGCCACGCCAGCGCGCCGCTCAGGGCATGCGTCTTGCCCATCATGTGCCGTTCCCCCGCCTTCCAGCGCGTATCGCCGCCCGTCTCAGGGCGGGACTCTAAACCGCTCCTGATCGTTTTCAGCGAAGACGCGCCGAACGGGGCGTCACGTCCTTTTGATGCCCGGAGGCGCCCGCCGGTTCCGCCCGGGGCGCGGGCTCTCTCCGCGCTTCCCGAAGCGGATCAGCGAGCCCGCGGGCGGGTCAGCGCCGCTTCCTCGGACGGGACGGGACGAGACGCCACGCGCCGGACTCCTCGCCCGGCTCGTAGGGGGAGTCCAGGCGCTTGGCGACGACGCCGGGCAGCCCCTGGTCGCGCGCCGCCTGCAGGACGGCGCCGCCGTCGCCGGGGAACCAGGGGGCCGTCTGCCACCGTGGGCCCGCCAGGCCGAGGTCGTCGAGCCGCTCCCGCCGCTCCCGGTAGGGGACGTCCAGCAGCGGGTGCCCGTCCAGATGCGGGACGTCGTAGATCATGTAGGTCTCGCGGCCGTCCAGGACGGCCAGTTCCCCGTCCAGGAGCGCGGGCCGGACGCCGAGCTGCGCCCCGAGCCGGGAGCCGAGCCCGCCGGGGCCGTCCACGGGGCGGCCGCGCCCGTCGGTGAACCGGGTCCGGCCGCCCTCGACGTAGGCGGCCAGCCGCTCGCCGCCCCACGCGAACTCGAACCCCCAGGCGTCCGCGTCGCGGGGCAGGCGGGCCCGCTCCTGCGGCCGCATCGGGCGCAGCGACTCCGGCAGGGGCTCGGCGTCCGGGTCCGCGGGCGGGTCCATCCGGTGGATCATCCAGTTCCTGCCGCGCGTCCTGAACAGCACGTAGCGGCCGGACACGCGCGAGCCGTGGATGACGACCTTCACCTCGCGCTCGGACCACTTCTCCGTCTCGTAGGTCCCGCGGTCCCAGATCGTCATCTTCCCCGCGCCGTACTCGCCGGGCGGGATCTCCCCCTCGAAGGCGGCGTACTCCAGCGGATGGTCCTCGGTGTGGACCGCCAGGTGGTTGGTCTCCGGGCTCCACGGCAGGCCCTTGGGCACCGCCCATGACACGAGCACGCCGTCGCGTTCGAGCCGCAGGTCCCAGTGCAGGCTGGTCGCGTGGTGCTCCTGGACGACGAACGTGTCGTCGTTCCCGCGCGGGAGCGCCTCGTCGCCGGGCACGGGCTCCGGCGTCCGTCCGGCATCGCGCCTGCCCCGGTACTCGGCGAGCCGGTCGCCCTCGCGGGCGGGGGGAGCGGCGTCCTTCTCGGGCTTCTTCGGCGTCACGCCCGCTGCATACCCGCGCTCAGCGGATGAAGACGGCGTACTCGGCCAGATCGCCGGTGAGGGAGGGCGGGAGCCCCGCCACCGCGGACAGCTCCTCGGCCGACACGAACCCGCCCGTCTCGGCCCGGACCCGCTCGATCGTCGCCGCCAGCTCCGGAGTGACGCCGGGCAGCAGCGTCAGCGTCTGCGCGGGCGCGTGGTTGACGTCGACGAGCCCGCCGTCGTTGTACTGGTGCGGCAGGTCGGGCCGCCCGATGCGCAGCTCCTTGGCGAGCCCCGGGTCGGACGCGGCCAGCTCCCGCGCCTTCTGCCGCAGCAGCCGCTGCCGCTTGACCCGCTCCACCACGGCCTCGTTGTCGACGCCCGAGAGCCCGTGCGGGTCGAACACCTTCCGCCGGATCAGGAAGGCGTGCCCGCAGCCCACCACCGCCAGGACGGACATCAGCATGCCGGCCGCCCGCACGGTGCCCTCGTCCTCGCCGGTGCCGGACAGCAGGGACAGCATCAACGCGAACACCCCGGCGTACACGACCGTCGACACCAGCAGGTGCACGCTCCGCCGCCACAGCAGCGCGGCGGCGAACGTGAACGGCGTCGCGAAGCCGAGGGTCAGGAACGGCAGCGCCGCCCACGTCACGCTCAGCGCGGCCTGCCCCGGCGGCATGCTGTCGGAGGGAACCCTCGGCTCGTACGGCGCTGGGGCGTTCATCTCTCGAGGGTCTCCCGGGCCGGATGCGGGCGAATCGGACTCTAGATCGAGGGAAGGGTCACGGCAGGGTGAGGATTTCGTGGCCGTCCTCGGTGACCAGCAGCGTGTGCTCGAACTGCGCGGTGCGCCTGCGGTCCCTGGTGACGACCGTCCAGCCGTCGTCCCACATGTCGTACTCGTGCGTGCCGAGGGTCAGCATCGGCTCGACGGTGAACGTCATGCCCGGCTCGATGATCGTCGTGGCGGCCGGGTCGTCGTAGTGCGGGACGACGAGGCCGGAGTGGAACGTCGTGCCGATCCCGTGCCCGGTGAAGTCGCGCACGACCCCGTACCCGAACCGCTTGGCGTAGGACTCGATGACCCGCCCGATCACGTTCAGCGCCCGGCCGGGCTTGACCGCGCGGATGCCGCGCATCGCCGCCTCGCGGGTGCGCTCCACCAGCAGGCGCGACTCCTCGTCCACGTCGCCGCACAGGAACGTCGCGTCGGTGTCTCCGTGCACGCCGCCGACGAAGGCGGTGATGTCGACGTTGATGATGTCGCCGTCGCGCAGGACCGTGTCGTCGGGGATGCCGTGGCAGATCACCTCGTTGATCGAGGTGCACAGCGACTTGGGGAACCCGCGGTAGCCGAGCGTGGAGGGGTAGGCGCCGTGGTCGAGCAGGAACTCGTGCCCGACGGCGTCCAGCTCGTCGGTGGTGATCCCGGGCCGGACGTGCCTGCCGACCTCCTCCAGCGCCTGCGCGGCGATCCTCCCGGCGACCCGCATCCGCTCGATGGTCTCGGGCGACTTGACGTCCGGCTCGCCCGTCCGCGGCCGCTTCTTCCCCACGTACTCAGGGCGCGGAATGTTCGAGGGAACCTTGCGCATGGGGGAGACGCGTCCGGGTCGGAGCAACTGGGTCGTCATAGTGATGGAGTGTAGTCAGCGCGATCCGGGCACACTCTCGTGCCAGCGCATGATCGAAAGGAGCGCCGATGGCCGGTGACGACGGTGACTGGTGGTTCTGCCTGAAGCACATGAAGCCCGAGCACGGGGCCGGCTGCCCCGGCAAGGACCGCATGGGCCCCTACAGGACCGAGGGCGAGGCCGCGGACGCCATGGCCATCGCCCGCGAGCGCAACGAGGCGTGGCGCAGGCAGGACGAGGACTAGTCCGGGACCGGGCCGGAGACGGCGTCGAGGAGCCGGGCGAGGCGGCGCCTGAGCCCGCGCGGGCTCCGCTCCGGCTCCCGGCCCGCGGCCGCGCTGACGAGGTGCTGCGCCCCGTCGAACGACATGAGGGCCTCGCCCGGCGGGACGGTCAGCGCCTCGTGGGCGAGGCCGCGCAGCTCGCGGTCGCCGCCCTCCAGCGCGAGGACGGTCGCCCCGGTGCGGCGCGCGTCGTCCACCCGCTCCAGCAGCGGGACGGGCGCCCCCTCCTCGGCGACGACGAACAGCGTCTCGCCGCGCCGGGCCTCCTCCAGCCGATCCAGGCCGACCCGCAGGTGCGCGGGCGCGTCGGCCGGCGGCTCCCAGCGCACCAGCGTGGGCGCGAGGCCGGGGGCGCCGCCGAGCCGGCTCTCGTCGTCGAGGTGCGCCGCCAGATGCCACGGGTCGCCCGCCGGCGTGCCGACCAGCAGGAGCCCGCCCGGGGTGCGGGACGTGACGCGCAGCGCCCGGCCGAACTCCTCGGTCCGCTCCAGCCAGCCCGTCGCCGACAGGACCTCGCGCAACATCGATATCTGCTCGGCGTCCACGGGCACCATGGTGCCTCACCCCGCGCCCCCGGCAGGCCCTTTCGGCGATGCGGGAGCCCGGCGCCGGGCCGCCGGTGAGCGGCCTGGCAGACTCGGCCGCATGACTGAGCAGCAGCAGAAGACGCCCTACGACCTTCCCGACGCGAGCGGCCTGACCATCGGCATCCTCGGCGGGACGGGAGACCAGGGCAAGGGCCTCGCGCGCCGTTTCGCGCTGGCCGGGCACCGCGTGACGATCGGGTCGCGCAAGGCCGAGCGCGCCCAGGCCGCCGCGGACGAGCTCGGCGCGGACCTGCCCGTCTCCGGTGCGGAGAACCCGGTCGCGGCCGGGGAGTCCGACGTGGTGATCGTGGCGGTGCCGTGGGACGGGCACAGGGCCACGCTGGAGTCGCTGCGCGCCGAGCTGGCCGGCAAGATCGTCGTGGACTGCGTGAACCCGCTCGGCTTCGAGAAGGGCAAGGGCGCCTTCGCGCTGCCGGTCGAGGAGGGCAGCGCCGCCGAGCAGGCCGCGGCCGTCCTGCCCGACAGCCGGGTCGTGGCCGCCTTCCACCACGTGTCGGCCAGGCTGCTGCTCGACCCCGAGGTGGACCAGATGGAGCTGGACGTGCTGGTGCTCGGCAACGACCGGGAGGCCACCGACCTCGTCCAGGCCCTCGCCGGGCGGATCCCCGGCATGCGCGGCGTCTACGGCGGGCGGCTGCACAACGCCCACCAGATCGAGGCGTTCACCGCCAACCTCATCTCCATGAACCGCCGCTACAAGGCCCACGCCGGACTGCGCATCACGGACGTCTGACCGCGCATCGGGCGGGCCGTCCCCGGTACGGTGCCAGCATGAACGGTCGGCCGGCATGAACGGCCAGGACGCCGCGCGGCGGCCGCTCGTCCTGCTGCCGTCGGCCCGGACGGGGCCGCTGCGCGCGGTGGGGAAGCGGGTCGGGCTGGCGCTCGTCCTGCTGCTCATGGTGGTGGCCGTGGTCTACCTCGACCGCGACGGGTACCGCGACACCGGCGACGGGCGGCTGTCGCTGCTGGACGCCTTCTACTACGCCTCCGTGACCATGTCCACGACCGGGTACGGCGACATCACCCCGGTCGGGGACGGCGCGAGGCTCGTCAACATCGTCTTCATCACGCCCGTCCGGGTGCTGTTCCTCATCGTCCTCGTGGGCACGACCCTGGAGGTGCTGGCGGAACGCACCCGCGACGACTGGCGAAGGTCCCGCTGGAGGGCACGCGTGCGCGACCACATCGTGGTGGCCGGCTACGGCACGAAGGGCCGCAGCGCCATCCGGACCCTGCTGAGCACCGGGGTGCCGCCCGAGTCGATCGTCGTCGTGGACCCGGACCCGCGGGTCGTGGCCGAGGCCGCCGAGGCCGGGTTCGCGGGCGTCGTCGGGGACGCGACCCGCAGTTCGGTGCTCAGGCAGGCCTCGGTCCAGCGGGCCCGCGAGATCGTGGTGGCGAGCGCCCGCGACGACACCGCGGTGCTGATCACGCTGACCGCCCGGCAGCTCAACCCGCACGCCGGCATCCAGGCGGCGGTGCGCGAGTCGGAGAACGTCCCGCTGCTGCGCCAGTCCGGCGCCGACCACGTGGTGACCTCGTCGGAGGCGGCGGGGCGGCTGCTCGGGGTCTCCACCACGCAGCCGAGCGTCGGCGAGGTCATCGAGGACCTGCTGGAGCAGGGGAGCGGCCTCGACCTGGTGGAGCGCGAGGTCCACCAGGACGAGGTCGGCGGCCCGCTCGGCGCGGTCCGCGTCCCCGCGCTGGCGGTGGTGCGGGACGGGCGGCTGCTGCCGTTCGACGACGCCGGCTGCGCGGCCCTCGAACCGGGCGACCGCCTGATCGTGGCGCGGTCCTCCTCCCGGCGCCGCGGCCCGTCCGGTGCGGAGGAGGAGGACGGCCGGGACGGGGCCGGGCCGCCGGACGGCCCCCGAGACCGAGACCACTGACCGTGCGGGGAGCGGTTCGGGCCTGCGCCGCGTCCTAGTCCTGGATTACCATCGCAGTGGCGACAGGCGGGGTGGAGATGAGAGAGAACCGGTCGGCAGATCCGTGGAGCGCGTTCCTGGCCCCTTCCGGGCGGAGCGGCGGCGCCCGGCCGCCGGGCGCGGCGCCCGCCGGTGAGCCCGGCCGAGCCGCCGGGTACGCCGAGCCGGGCGCGGAGGACGCGTGCCGCCGCGTGCTGGCGCAGTTGCGGGCGGCCAACGGCCCGCTGTCGCTGGAGCAGATCCACCACGCCACCCGGCTCGGGCTGCTGGAGGTCGCCGACGCCGTGGACGTGCTGCGCGAGCGCGGCCTCGTCGCGGTGGAGCGGGAGATCGACGAGGTCGTCCGGCTGACCGGGGAGTGACCGCGTCCCGATGATCGGATACGTCGTCGCGGTCTCGCTGAGCTGCCTGGTCGGCATCGCCGAGCTGGTCAGCCGGTACCGGGACCGGCCCACCACGCTGGTCCGGGTGCCGAGCACCTGGGCGTACGTGCTGATCAACGGGGGAGCGGGCGCGGGCTCGCTGCTGCTCCTGCACACCTTCGGCTGGCGGTTCGGCGTCCAGTCGCCGCACGTCGCCGAGGCGACGCAGGTGCTCGTGGCGAGCCTCGGCTCGATGATGGTGTTCCGCAGCGCGGTGTTCACCGTCCGGGTCGGCGACGAGGACGTCGCCGTCGGGCCGAGCACGCTGCTGACCTCACTGCTGGCCGCCGCCGACCGGGGCGTCGACCGGATGCAGGCCAAGACCCGCGCGCACGAGGCGGGCGAGATCATGCGGGGCGTCTCGTTCGCCCGGTCGCGGCTCGCGCTGCCGACGTACTGCCTCGGCCTGCTGCAGAACGTCTCCGCCGAGGACCAGGCCGACCTGCGCACGGCCGTGGACGCGCTCGCCGGCAGCGAGATGACCGACGGCCAGATGGCCCTCAACCTCGGGCTGCTGCTGATGAACGTCGCCGGTCCCGACGTGCTGCGCTCCGCCGTGGAGACGCTCCGCGACGAGATCACGGCGGACGGCGCGGCCCCGCGCCGCGTCCCGCCGCCGCGCGACGGCCAGGACCACGAGGGCGGCCGGTCCGGTGCCGGAGCACGGCCCGGGCCTGACCGCTCCGACCCCGACCAGTAGGCGGAAACCACACACGGCCGCGCCGGGGGCGGCGCGGCCGTGCGGGGGTGGGCCTGGTTCGGCGCTGGGGCCCGTGCCCGCTAGTGGTAGGTGTGCTCCGGCGCCGGGTAGGCGCCGCTGACGACCTCGTCGGCGTAGGCGCGGGCCGCCTCGCCGAGCAGGGTGTTCATGTCGGCGAACTTCTTGACGAACTTCGCGGTGTGCGGGGTGAGGCCGGCCATGTCCTGCCAGACGAGGACCTGCGCGTCGGTCTGGTTGCCGCCGCCGATGCCGATCGTCGGGATGGACAGGGACGCGGTGACGCGGGCGGCGAGTTCCTCGGGCACGCATTCGAGGACGACGGAGAACGCGCCCGCCGCCTCCAGCGCCTTGGCGTCGGCCATCAGCTCGTCGCCGTCCTGGCCCCGGCCCTGCACCCGGTAGCCGCCGAACGCGTTCACCGACTGCGGGGTGAGGCCGAGGTGGCCCATCACCGGGATGCCGGCCGCGACCATCGCCTCGGCCTGCGGGATGACGCGGCGCCCGCCCTCCAGTTTGATCGCGTGGGCGCCGGTCTCCTTGAGGAACCGGGTGGCGGCCGTCAGCGCCTCGGTGACGCCCGTCTGGTAGGAGCCGAACGGCAGGTCGGCGACCACCATGGCGCGCTTGGAGCCGCGGACGACGGCCGCGGTGAGCGGAATCAGGTCGTCCACGGTGACGGGGATGGTCGAGTCGTAGCCGTAGACCACCATCGCGGCGGAGTCGCCGACGAGCAGCACGGGGATGCCGGCCTCGTCGAAGATCCGTGCGGTGAGGGCGTCGTAGGCGGTGAGCATCGGCCACTTCTCGTGCCGCTGCTTCGCCGCCGCGATGTCGCGTACGGTCACCCTGCGCCCGCTCGTACCGCCGTAGAGTGCGGTCGGCTGTGCCGGGGATGCGACGGATGAAGACATGCAGAACCTCCGCTGGTCTTGAGGCGCCACTGCGGCGTACCCAGACGAAACCGATGGTGCCACCTGGCCAACGATTCGGGTACCCCTCCCCATTCCAGAATTTTCTCCGCCGGGCCGGGAACAGATTCCGAAACGATACCGTTGCGTATCGACATGGACCCCCAGACGATCCAGCGGCGCCGGTGGTACATCCTCGGCGTCCTGACCATGAGCCTGCTGGTGGTGGTGCTGGACAACACCATCCTCAACGTCGCGCTCAAGACCATCGCCGACCCCGACAAGGGCCTCGGCGCCACGCAGAGCCAGCTCGAATGGGCGATCAACTCCTACACGCTGGTCTTCGCCGGCCTGCTGTTCACCTTCGGCGTGATCGGCGACCGGATCGGCCGCAAGCGCGTGCTCGTCGGCGGCATGGCGGTGTTCGCCCTCGCCTCGCTGGTGTCGGCGTACGCGCAGTCGCCCGAGCAGCTCATCTACGCCCGCGCCCTGATGGGCCTCGGCGGCGCCGCGGTCATGCCGCAGACGCTGTCGATCATCACGAACGTCTTCGAGCCGCACGAGCGCGCCCGCGCCATCGGCATCTGGGCCGGCGCGGTCGGCCTCGGCGTCGCCATCGGCCCGCTCACCGGCGGCCTGCTGCTCGCCCACTTCTGGTGGGGCTCGGTCTTCCTCATCAACGTGCCGGTCATCGCGGTCGGCGTCACGCTGATGGCGTTCCTGGTCCCCGAGTCGCGCAACCCCGCCCCCGGCCGGCTCGACCCGGTCGGCGTGGTGCTGTCGGTCATCGGCCTGGTCGTCCTGTCGTACGGGATCATCCAGGGCGGTGAGAAGGGCGACTGGCTGCAGGCGCCCGTGCTCGGCCCGATCCTCGCCGGCGCCGCCGTCCTCGCCCTGTTCGTGTGGCACGAGGCCCGCATCGCGTCCCCGGCCTTCGACGTCCGGCTGTTCAAGGACGCGCGCATGTCGGCCGCCGTCGCCTCCATCGCGCTGTGCTTCTTCGCCGCCACCGGCGTGTTCTTCTTCGCCAACTTCTACATGCAGTCGGTGCGGGGCCTGACGCCGCTCCAGTCCGGGGCCATGGTGCTGCCGTTCGCCGTCGCGCAGCTCGCCTTCGCCCCGCGCAGCGCCGCGATGGTGCGCCGGTTCGGCGCCAAGGCGGTCTGCACCGTCGGGCTGCTGCTGGTCACCGTCGCGCTGGCGAGCTACCAGTTCGTCGGCGTCCACACCTCCCTGTGGATCCTCGGCGCGATCTTCTTCGTGCAGGGCGTCGGGATGGCCAACGTGATGCCGCCCGCCACCGAGTCGGTCATGTCCGCGCTGCCCCGCGAGAAGGCCGGCGCCGGATCGGCCATCAACAACACCGCCCGCCAGGTCGCGGTCGCGATGGGCGTGGCCGTGCTCGGCTCGGTCGTCGCCTCCGTCTACCGCGGCGACCTGCGCGCCGAGCTCGCCGCGCTGCCCGCCGGCGCGCGGCAGGCCGCCGCCGAGTCGATCGAGGGCGCGCACGCCGTCGCCGCCCGGATGGGCCCCGCCGGGCAGGGCCTCGTCGGCCCCGCCGACGCCGCCTTCGTGCACGCCATGCACGCCGCGTCCGTCGCCGCCGCCGTGGTCTCCCTCATCGGCGCCCTGGTCGTCCTGAAGTGGATGCCGGGACGCGCCGCGGCGGCGTCCGAGCAGGCTCCGGCCGAGCGGCGGCCGGAGAAGGCCGCCGTGTGACGGCCGGTGTGGCAGGGTGAGGGAATCATGACCGGGACCGAGCGGCGGCAGGCGGGGCGGCCGCGCAGCGAGCGCGCCGAGAAGGCCATCGTCGAGGCCACCCTGGACCTGCTGGCCGAGGAGTCGGGGGTGGCGGGCGTCTCCATCGAGGCGGTCGCCGCCCGCGCCGGCGTCGGCAAGACGACGATCTACCGGCGCTGGCCCAGCAAGGAGGCGCTGATCGTGCACGCGCTCGGCGCGGTGAAGGAGCCGCTGCCCGAGCCGTCCGGCGCGTCCGCCCGCGAGGACCTCACCGCGATCGCGCGGCGGTTCGCGGGCGACCGGCACCGCCGGTACTCGCGGTGCTTCTGGAACGTCGTCGGCGGCGCGGAGAAGCACCCCGAGCTGTACGCCCGCTACCGGCAGGAGGTCATCGAGCCGCGGCGGGACGTCATCCGCAGGGTGATCCAGCGCGGGGTCGACTCCGGGGAGCTGCGCCCCGACCTCGACGTGGAGGTCGCGATGTCGCTGCTGCTCGGCTCCCTGACCGCCAAGCGGCCGCAGGAGACGTTCCCCGAGGGGTACGCCGACGCGGTCGTCGACACCCTCCTGCGGGGCATCGAGAGCGCGCGGTAAAGCCGTCCGGAAGCGGACGGCGGGCGGTTTTAGGCGCGGTAAGCGCGATCTTCTCCCCTTACCGCTGGCTCATGCCCCATACTGTCGCTGGGTAGTGCTGAGACGACCGGCTGTCTGGAGCGCGTCAGGTGAGATCCGTCATGGCGCCGCGAGGCGATGCGCCAGCCACCGATTCGGCGTCCCGGACCCTGGTCCTGGGCATCGACGGTGCTCGGCACATCGTGCAGTGCGGCCCGAACGCCAAGGCCGTCCTCGGCCGTGCCCCCGAGGAGCTGATCGGCCGGCCCGCGACCGACCTGGTCGGCGACGAGGCGAAGGCCGAGCTGGAGACCCTCCTGGAGGCCAACGGCGGCGGGCAGGAGCGCAACGGCGTGATGGGCGTGCTGCGCGGCGACGGCGGCGCGCCCGCCGACGCCCTCCTCACCGTGCAGCCGATGCTCGGCGGCGGCCCGGGCGCGGCGCCCGCCGCGCTGCTGTTCATCCGCGTCGAGCTGCCGCCGAGCGAGCGCTACCAGGACCCGGCCCTCATGCGGCGCGCCCTGATGGACGACCCGCTCACCCGGTTCGGCGCCACGCTCGACCTCGACCAGTCCGCCCGCGGTCTCGTCGACGTCGTCGTCCCGCACTTCTGCAACGTCGCGTCGGTGCTGGTGCTGGAGAGCCTGGTCGCCGCCGACGAGGTGCACGCCGAGTCCGGCTCGGCGGTGCTGCGCCGCATCGCGGTCACCTCCGACGACGGCAACCCCGCCTGGACGTCCACGTTCCCCGTCGGCGAGGTGCTCGTCTTCCCGGAGGGCACGCCGTACCGGCAGGTCATGGAGACCGCCCGGCCCGTCCACCTGCCGCACATCGAGGTGGACCGCGCGAGCGAGATCGGCCGCCTGTGGCGGCGCGGCCCGGCGGGCGAGCTGCTGTCGAACGTGTCGATGGTGCTGCTGCCGATGATCGCCCGTGACACGCTGCTCGGCTTCATCGCCTGCACGCGCGTCCCCGGCTTCCGCAAGTTCGACGCCTACGACGTCGAGATCGGCATGGAGTTCGCCGCCCGCGCCGCCATCGTCATCGACAACGCCCGGCGCTACAGCCGCGAGCGGGCGACCGCGCTCGCGCTCCAGCGCAGCCTGCTGCCGATGCGGCTGTCCGCGCCGTCCTCGGTCGAGGTCCGGCACCGCTACCTGCCGGGCAGCAAGCTGGTCGAGGTCGGCGGCGACTGGTACGAGTCGATCGCGCTGCCCGGCGCCCGCGTCGCCCTGATCGTCGGGGACGTCGCCGGGCACGGCGTCCGCGCGGCCGTCACCATGGGGCGGCTGCGCACCGCCCTGCACACGCTCGCGAACCTGGAGCTGCCGCCCGCCGACGCCCTGCACGTCATGCACGAGCTGATGATCGAGCTGGGCGAGCAGGAGCCGCACTTCGCCACCTGCGTCTACGCGGTGTACGACGCGACCAGCGGCACCATCGAGATCGCCTCCGCCGGGCACCTGCCGCCGCTGCTGGCGAGCCCGACCGGCGACAACGAGTACCTGGAGGTCCCGCCCGCGCCGCCGCTCGGCGTCTCGGGCGGCTCGGCCATCGAGAGCCGCGAGTTCCCCGTCGAGGACGGCAGCCTCTTCGTGATCTACACCGACGGCCTGGTCGAGAACCGGGGCCGCGACATCGACGACGGCCTCGCCCGCCTCCAGAAGATCTTCGGCCGCGACTCGGTCGACCGCTCCATGGAGGACCTCGCCAAGACCACCCTCGCGGGCGTCTACGCCGACCAGCACCGCGACGACATCGCCGTCCTGATCGCCCGGCTGCGCCGCCTTCCCCAGGACCGCTACTCCTCCTGGACGCTGCCCGCCGACCCGGCCGCGGTCCGCCGCGCCCGCGGCCTCGTCAGCACCCGTCTGGCGGAATGGGACCTGGAGGACCTCGACTACACCACCGAGCTGCTGGCCTCCGAGCTCATCACCAACGCGCTCCGCTACGCCCACGGCCCGATCGAGCTGCGCCTCCTGCTGGAGCGCACCCTCGTCCTGGAGGTCCTGGACCGCTCCGCCGCCCTTCCGCGCCTGCGCCGCGCCGAGGACGACGACGAGAACGGCCGCGGCCTCCTGGTCGTCAGCCAGCTCGCCCACCGCTGGGGCAGCCGCCGCACCGCCGCGGGCAAGGTCGTCTGGTGCGAGCAGATCGTCCCCGGCGTCGACCCCGACGCCTCGGAGCAGGTCCCCGCCTGGCCCGAAGAGGCCTGGCCCGGCGAACTCCACCACCGCGAATAGCCCAGGGGGAGCGACCCCTTCCCAGGGGGCGACGGGGTGACCTGAGCGAGGGCGCGAGCCGGGCGACCGCAGCGCCACCGGCAAACCCGCACGGACACAGCACGCCCGCACTGTGGCGTGAGGATCGTCCGGCTCGCGACGGGGGTTCCAGGGGGTCGCCCCCCTGGGAAGACACAGCTAGCTCAGCTTCTCGCGCCAGCGGTTGGTGATGGGGAGGCGGCGGTCGCGCCCGAAGTTCTTGGGCGTGATCTTGGGGCCGGGCGGGTACTGGCGGCGCTTGTACTCGGCGATGTCGACGAGGCGGATGGCGCGCTCGACCAGGGCCGGGTCGTGGCCGGCCTCGACGAGGGCGTCGCGGCCCATGTCGCGCTCGACGTAGTCGGTCAGGATGGGGTCCAGGAGGGCGTACTCGGGGAGGCTGTCGCGGTCGCGCTGGTCGGGGCGCAGCTCGGCGGACGGCTCCTTGACGATGATGGCCTCGGGGATGGGCTCCTGCGTGAAGGGGTGCAGGAGCGGCGAGTCCTTGCCCGCCTGGGCGTTGCGCCAGCGGGCGAGGTCCCAGACGGTGAGCTTGAAGACGTCCTTGATGGGGCCGAAGCCTCCCGCGGAGTCGCCGTAGAGGGTGGAGTACCCGGTCGCCAGCTCGCTCTTGTTGCCGCCGGTGAGGACGAGGTGGCCGTCCTCGTTGGACAGGGCCATCCACACGTTGGCGCGGATGCGGGCCTGGAGGTTCTCGGCGGCGAGGCCGTGCAGGTCGAGCTGCTCCTCGAACGCCTCGACCATGCCGGCGATGGGGACGAGGCGCGAGTTGATCCCCTGCCGCTTGACGAGCTCCTCGGCGTCCACGACGGAGCCCTCCGAGGAGTAGCGGCTCGGCAGCAGGACGGCGTGCACGTTCTCCGGGCCGATGGCGTCGGAGGCGATGGTGGCGACGAGCGCCGAGTCGATGCCGCCGGACAGGCCGAGCACGACGGAGCGGAAGCCGTTCTTGCGGACGTAGTCGCGGGTGCCGAGGACGAGCGCCGCGTACACCTCGGCGAGGTCCTCCAGGGGCGGCGCGACCGTGCCCGGCTCGGCGGGGTAGGCGGGCAGCGGGTCGGCGGACAGGACGTGCCGGTCGATGGCGATCGTGGTGCCGTCCTGGGCGTCGACGCGGACGGGGCCCTCGTCGGCGGCGGGGCCGGCGGCCGGGAGGTCGAGGTCGGTGACGAGGAGGTGCTCGACGAACTGGGGGGCGCGCGACAGCGGCGAGCCGTCCGGGCCGACGATGAGCGAGTCGCCGTCGAAGACGAGCTCGTCCTGGCCGCCGACCAGGTTGACGTAGGCGAGCGCGCAGCCGGCCTCGCGGGCGCGGCCGGCGCACAGGTCGAGGCGGACGTCGTCCTTGTCGCGCTCGTAGGGGGAGGCGTTGATCACCAGCAGCAGCCCGGCGCCCGAGGCGCCGGTGGCGCTGACCGGGCCGCCGTCCTGCCAGAGGTCCTCGCAGATGGCGGTGGCGATGTCCACGCCGTGCAGCCGGACGACCGGCAGCCGGTCGCCGCGCGCGAAGATCCGGTACTCGTCGAACACGCCGTAGTTGGGCAGGTGGTGCTTGGCGGAGCGGACGAGCACCTCGCCGCCGTGCAGCCACGCGGCCGCGTTCAGCGGCAGGCCGCCGGCCCGGCCGGAGCGGGCCGCGCCGGCCGGCGGGCAGTCGAGGTAGCCGGTGACGACGGGGAGGTCGCCGAGGCCCTCGTCGGCGAGCCGGCGGGCGAGGCGCAGGAGGGCGTCGCGGGACGCCGCCACGAAGGACGCGCGCAGCGCGAGGTCCTCCACGGGGTAGCCGGTCAGCATCATCTCCGGGAATGCGACGAGGTGCGCGCCCGCCTCGGCGGCGCGGCGCGTCCACGTCACGATCTGGTCGGCGTTGCCGTCGAGGTCGCCGACGGTCGAGTTCACCTGTGCGAGCGCGAGCCTGAGTTGTGCCACGGTCCAAGGGTAGAGCGTCCCGCCCAGTTTCGTCACTTTGACGAGAAGTCGGCGGCGAGCGCGGCGGCGCGCCGCCGCCGGATCGCGGGAGCCAGCGCGAGCTGCGCCGCGGCGGCGCCCAGGGCGAGACCCGCGCAGGTCAGCCACAGCGCGGGCGCCCCTCCGGCGCCGAGCAGCTGGGTGCCGCCGAGGGGCGCCAGCAGGAAGCCGCCCGACCACGCCATCCCGTACAGGCCGCCGTACCGGCCGCGCAGGTCGGCGGGGGCGAGGTCGGCGACCACGGCCTGCAGGACGGACGCGGCGATGATCTCCCCGAGCGTCCACACCAGGATCGTCGCGGTGTAGGCGGCCACGGACGAGGCGAGCGAGGTGAGCCCGTAGCCGGCCCCGACCAGCGCGAAGCCCGCCGCCAGCACCAGGCTGTGGTCGCGCCGCGCCAGCCACGCGTTCACCAGCGGCTGGACGATGATGATCAGCGTGCCGTTCGCCGCGATCGCCAGGCCGTAGGACTGCGGGCCGAGCCCGTCCTCCTTCATGGCGAGCGGCATCGTCGTCATGCCCTGCATGAGCACGAACGTGTAGAAGAGGGTGACCAGCACGTAGCCGACCATGACCCGGTCGCGCAGCACGCGGCCGAACCCGCCCGCCCGCTCGGCGCGGGCCTCGCGGGTCCGCGTCTCCGGGATCGCCCGCCACACGAGCAGGCCGAACGCCGCGCAGGTGAGGGCGTCGATCCAGAACAGCCACAGGAAGCCCTGCTGCGCGAGCGTCCCGCCGAGCACCATGGCGAAGGCCCAGCCGAGGTTGATCGCCCAGAACAGCAGCCCGAACGCGCGCGGGCGCTCGGCCGGGGAGATGATGTCGGCCACCATCGCCTGGGCGGCGGGCCGGTACATGTCCAGGAGCAGGCCGAGCACCAGCGCGGCGGCGAGGATCGCGGCGAGGCCCTGGGCGTAGCCGAGCGCGAGCATGGCCGCGCCGGTGCCGACGGTCGCGAGCGTCAGCGTCGCGCGGCGGCCGATGCGGTCGGCGAGCATGCCGCCCGCGAGCTGCCCGGCGAGCGAGCCCGCGCCGAGCACGGCCATCGTCACGCCGGCCTGGGCCAGCGACAGGCCGCGCATGGTCGTCAGGTAGAGGCCGAGGAACGGCTCGACCATGGTCCCGAGGCGGTTGAGCAGGGTGCCCGCCCACAGCACCCAGAAGGGCCGGGGGAAGCCGCCCACCCGGGGGCGGAGGAAAGCCGCGAACCTGCCGGGAGCGGGACCGATGGGAGGTTCTTCCAGAAGGGTCACGTGACGATGGTGGAGGCGGCCCGCGCTCCGAGATAATCATTTAGCCTGGGCTAAATGATCGAGTTCGTGCTCGCGCCGGACGACGTGGCGCGGGTCCGGTTCGCGTTCTCGCCGCTGTGGGAGATGGTGCGCAGCCTGCGGGTGCTCGCCGACCCGTCCGGCCACGCGCTCCATCTGCCGTGGGTGCGCACCGTCCGGCCCCGCCTGCGCGGTCTCGGCTTCGAGCCGCTGCTGGACGTCGTCCTGCCCGCCGGATACATCCCGGACTTCCTCACCCCGCCGCCGCGCACGCCGCTGCCCGACCTCGGCGCGGAGATCGCGACCGTCCGCGCCACGCCGCCCGAGGTCGTCGCCGCCGAGCTCAGCTGGGCCGCGCCCGGCGCCCCGCCCCGGCCCACCCGCCGCGCCATGGCCGCCGACCCCGAACGCACCCGGGACGACCTCGCCGACCTGCTCGAACGGTACTGGGAGGTGGCCGTGGAGCCGTTCTGGCCGCGCATCCGCGACCTGCTGGAGGGGGAGGTCCTGCGCCGCAGCGGCGCGCTCGCCGCCGAGGGCGCCGAGGGCGTGTTCGGCGACCTGCACGAGGCGGTCTCCTGGCGTGCCGGGACGCTCTCCGTCGACCGCCACTGGCACTTCCGCGGCGAGCTCGCCGGGCGCGGCATCCTGCTCGTCCCGAGCGCGTACGTGTGGCCGAACGTGTCGGTGATGGTGCCGCCCTACCAGCCGATGGTCAGCTACCCGCCGCGCGGCGCGGCGACGCTGTGGGAGACCGGGCCGCCGGACGAGCCGCGCGCCGGCGCCCTGGCCGCGCTGATCGGACGCCGCCGCGCCGAGCTGCTCACGGCCCTCGCCACGCCCGCGTCCACCACCGACCTCGCCAGGCGGACGGGCGTGACCGCTGGGGCCGTCAGCCAGCACCTGGGCGTCCTGCGCGCCTGCGGCCTCGTCACCGGGCACCGCATGGGCCGCCGCGTCCTGTACGTCCGCACCCCGGCCGGGGACGCCCTCGCCGGGGCTCAGCGCAGCGACGCGAGCGCGTCCAGGCGCGGCGGGGCGGGGGAGGCCTCCGGTCCGTAGCGGCCGGACTCGGCGAGCCAGTCCATGTGCGCGCGCGGCGTGTCCAGCAGGACCTTGACGACCTGCGCGGCGGCGGCGCGCTGCGCGACCGTCAGGTCCAGCCGGTCGAGCATCTCCGGCAGCCTGCGCGCCGCCGTCCACGCCTCCTCCAGCCGGTCGGCGATCCGCTCGGCGACCAGGTGGGCCGCCCGCGCCTCGTCCATCCCGTGCGCCCTGGCGAGGACGGCGGGCAGGTCGTGCACGTCGCCGCGCGCGGCCTCCAGGTCGTGCGAGGCCAGGTCGTTGGCCCACGCGACCGCGTCGGCGACGCCGTCGGCGAGGGTCTTCCAGCGGGGCGTGCGCAGCAGCCGCGCCGGCAGCTCGACGCCGAGGACGGCCTCCACCAGGTCGAACAGGAACGGGCCGCAGGCCCGCCGGCGCAGCGCCGGGTACTCCTGCTCGGTCGGGACGTGGCTGATCCGCCGGTTGACGGCCTCCTCGGCGCAGCCGTCGCGGTGCGCCTCCAGGTGCAGCATGAACCGCCGGCGCCAGTCGCGGCTCATGTCCTTGGACGTGGCGTGCCACAGCTCCACCAGCGCCGCCTCCAGCGGCCGGGCGCCGGGCCGGGCGTGGCCGCGCCGCATCGCGCGCAGCAGGTCGTCGTACAGCCCGTGCACGGCGCTGCCGCTGTCGGCGAGCGGCGGGTGGTCGAGCGTGTCGTCCAGCGCGAGGGTCCAGGTCAGCCAGCGGGCGAACAGGTCCACGGCGGCCAGGTCGGCGGACGGCAGGACGCGGGCGGCGAGCCGCTCGCAGCGCGCCCGGCCGAGCGGGGAGGTGTCCGGATCTCCGAGCACCAGCCCGCGGCCGCGTGCCCAGGCCTCCACCTGCGCGCACAGCTGCCACGACTCCGGGTGCATGGCCGACGGGGTGGCCAGCGCGGTCACCCGGTCGGTCATCGAGAGAAGAAGTGAGATGTCCACGACGCGATCCACGCTAACGATCACCTTGCCGGACGACCATGATCGCCACGTCAATTTCCGGGAAACGGATATCCGGGGACGGTCATGGGCGAGTCAGCCGCCCGCCCCCTGCCCCCGGCCGGGGGGACGTGCGATAGTGCGGTGATCGGAAGCGAGCACGATCAGGAGGAAACGTGTCGAGACGGACGACGCTCCGGGCCTTCGGCGCGGGGCTCGCGGCCCTGGCGCTGACGGCGTCGGCGTGCGGCGGTGACAAGGGCGCGACGGTGCAGGGCGTGAAGCTCATCGAGAAGGGCGCGCTCACCTCGTGCACGCACCTGCCCTACCCGCCCTTCCAGTCGGAGGACAAGAAGTCGGGCAAGGTCGTGGGCTTCGACGTCGAGCTCATCGACCTCGTCGCCAAGCGGCTCGGCGTCACCCAGAAGATCGTCGACACCCCGTTCGAGACGATGAAGACGGGTTCGGCGCTGAACGCCGGCAAGTGCGACATCCAGATGGGCGGCATGACGATCAAGCCCGACCGGGTGAAGTTCATGGACGTCTCCAGCCCCTACTTCGACGCCACGCAGTCGCTGATGGCGAAGAAGGGCAGCGGGATCACCGCGCTCGACGACGTCAAGGCCAGGAAGCTCAAGCTCGGCTCGCAGGCGAGCACGACCGGTGAGGACTTCGTCAAGGGCAAGGGCTTCGACCCGCGCTCGTTCGACAACTCCAACGCCGAGCTGAACGGCCTGCGCACCGGCCAGGTCGACGTGATCGTGCAGGACGACCCGGTCGTCAAGGGCTGGCTGAAGGACCCGGCGAACGCCGGCTTCGAGATCGCCGCCAACCTGAACACGGGCGAGCAGTACGGGTTCTGGATGCGCAAGGGCCACAACCCCGAGCTGGTGAAGATCACCAACGACGTGATCGCGAAGGCGCGGGCGGACGGCTCCTACAAGCGGATCTACGAGAAGTGGATCGGTCCGATGCCGCCCAGCGCCGGCGGCGGCTCGTGACCGCCGAACCGGCGGGTGCGGCGGCGCCGGGCGGGCTGACCCGCCGGCGCCGCCGGCAGCTCTCCCTCGGCGGCCAGTACGGGATCTTCGTGGTCGTCGTGGTGCTGCTGCTGGCGCTCGCCGACTGGGGGACCCTGCGGCTCAACTTCGCCAACTGGGAGGTCGCCAAGAGCCTGTTCCCCGACATCATCACGGTCGGGCTGCGCAACACCGCCCTCTACACCGCGGTCGGGTTCGGGATCGGCCTCGGCGGCGGGCTGGTCGTCGCGCTGATGCGGCTGTCGTCGGTGCCCCCGTACCGGTGGTTCGCCACCGCCTACATCGAGATCTTCCGCGGCCTGCCGCTCCTGCTGATCTTCATCTTCGTGGGCGTCGGCGTGCCGCTGGCCTTCCCGGGCACCAACATCCCCGGCGGCGCCGCCGGGCAGGCGGGACTGGCCCTCGGCCTCGCCGCGACCGCCTACATGGCCGAGACGATCCGGGCCGGGATCGAGGCCGTCCCGAAGGGGCAGCTGGAGGCGGCGCGGTCGCTCGGCATGTCGCACACCCGCGCGATGCGCTCGATCGTCATCCCGCAGGCGTTCCGGATCATCATCCCGCCGCTCACCAACGAGCTGGTGCTGCTCTGCAAGGACTCCTCGCTGGTGCTGTTCCTCGGCATCACGCTCGAACAGCGGGAGCTCACGAAGTTCGGCCGCGACCTCGCGGGCGAGCAGGGCAACACCACCCCGATCATCGTGGCGGGGATCTGCTATCTGCTCATCACGATCCCGCTGAGCCTGCTGGCCCGGCGGCTGGAGGCGCGGCAGCGCAGGGGGCGGCGATGACGAGCCTTGCCAAGGACACCGGGGCCCCGGCGGCCATCGAGATCAGCGGCCTCCACAAGTCGTTCGGGGCGAACGAGGTGCTGCGCGGCATCGACTTCCACGTCGGGGCCGGCGAGGTCGTCTGCGTGATCGGCCCGTCCGGGTCCGGCAAGTCGACGCTGCTGCGCTGCGTCAACCTGCTGGAGGAGCCCTCCTCCGGGAGGGTCCGGGTCGCGGGCGCCGACGTCACCGACCCCGAGGTCGACATCGACGCCGTCCGCCGCCGGATCGGCATGGTCTTCCAGGCGTTCAACCTCTTCCCGCACCTGACCGCGCTCGGCAACGTCATGATCGCCCAGCGGAAGGTGCTGCGGCGGGGCAGGGCGGAGGCCGAGCGGATCGCCCGGGAGAACCTGGAGCGGGTCGGGCTGGCCGACAAGGTCGACGCCTACCCGGCGCAGCTGTCGGGCGGACAGCAGCAGCGCGTGGCCATCGCCCGCGCGCTCGCGATGGGCCCGGAGGTGATGCTGTTCGACGAGCCGACGTCCGCGCTGGACCCCGAGCTGGTCGGGGACGTCCTCGGCGTCATGCGCGGCCTCGCGGAGGCGGGGATGACGATGCTCGTCGTCACCCACGAGATGAGCTTCGCCCGGGAGGCGGCCGACCGGGTGGTGTTCATGGACGGCGGCGTGGTCGTGGAGGAGGGCCCGCCCGACCAGGTGATCGGGGCGCCCGCGCACGAGCGGACCCGGACCTTCCTTTCGCGCGTCCTCGACCCGGCCGCCGCGCGGATCGAGGACGGTCCGCCGTCGGATATGTTCCGATCACCGGCCCCGGACGCGTAACGTCGCGGTAACAGCGTCCGGGCATACTGCAGATACAGCCGGACCGGCTCAGCGCGGCCGGCATGCCGGGCCCGCGTCGCCGACGAACGCAGTCTCGCCGACAGGGCAGTACCGAGGGAGAGGGCATTGGACCGTCAGCAGGAGTTCGTGCTCCGCACGCTTGAGGAGCGCGACATCCGCTTCATCCGGCTGTGGTTCACCGACGTGCTCGGGTTCCTGAAGTCGGTGGCCGTCGCCCCCGCCGAACTGGAGGGCGCCTTCGGCGAGGGCATCGGCTTCGACGGCTCGGCGATCGAGGGCTTCGCCCGGGTGTACGAGGCCGACATGATCGCCAAACCGGACCCGTCCACCTTCCAGGTGCTGCCCTGGCGGTCGGAGTCCCCGGGCGTCGGCCGCATGTTCTGCGACATCCTCATGCCGGACGGGGCGCCGAGCTTCGCCGACCCCCGCTACGTCCTCAAGCGCTCCCTGGCGCGGGCCGCCGACCTCGGGTTCACCTTCTACACCCACCCCGAGATCGAGTTCTTCCTCTTCAACGACAAGCCGGAGGACGGCCGCGAGCCCGAGCCGGCCGACGCGGGCGGCTACTTCGACCACACCCCGCACAGCGCCGCGCACGACTTCCGGCGCAACGCCATCACCATGCTGGAGGCGATGGGGATCTCGGTGGAGTACAGCCACCACGAGGGCGCCCCCGGCCAGCAGGAGATCGACCTCCGGTACGCCGACGCGCTCACCACCGCCGACAACATCATGACGTTCCGGCTGGTCATGAAGGAGGTCGCGCTGGAGCAGGGCGTGCACGCCTCCTTCATGCCGAAGCCGTTCACCGAGCACCCCGGCTCGGGCATGCACACCCACATGTCGCTGTTCGAGGGCGACCGCAACGCCTTCTACGAGCCGGGCGCGGAGTACAAACTGTCCAAGGCGGGGCGGGCGTTCATCGCCGGGCTGCTGCGGCACTCCGCGGAGATCACCGCGGTGTGCAACCAGTGGGTCAACTCCTACAAGCGGCTGTGGGGCAACGTCGGCTCCGCGGCGGGCCTGGGCGGAGAGGCCCCGTCCTACATCTGCTGGGGGCACAACAACCGGTCCGCGCTGGTCCGCGTCCCCATGTACAAGCCGCACAAGGGCCACTCGACCCGCATCGAGTTCCGGTCGCTGGACACCGCCGCCAACCCCTACCTGGCGTTCGCGGCGATCCTCGGCGCCGGGCTCAAGGGGATCGAGGAGGGCTACGAGCTGCCGCCGGGCGCCGAGGACGACGTCTGGGCCCTCACCGTGGCCGAGCGGCGCGCCCTCGGCATCGAGCCGCTGCCGCAGAACCTGGACGAGGCCATCCGCGCGATGGAGCGCAGCGAGCTGATGGCCGACGTCCTCGGCGAGCACGTCTTCGACTTCTTCCTGCGCAACAAGCGCCAGGAGTGGGAGGACTACCGCCGCCAGGTGACCGAATTCGAGCGGAAGCGGCTCCTGGCCGTCCTCTGAGGCCCGCTCCGGATTACGGTTGGTCCTGTGACCGAGTCCTGGACTTCCGACCGCCGTCCCTCGCTCGCCGGACGCCTGGCGCGGCTCGGGTTCACCCACGCGGCGCGGGCGGAGCGGCTGCTCGCGGAGGCCGAGCGGGACGGCGCGGGGCCCGGCGACGCCCTGCTCGACGCCCTCGGCGGCACCGCCGACCCCGACCTCGCCCTGGACGGTCTGCTGCGCCTGCTGCCCGCCGCCGGCGGCGAGCTGCGCGCGGTGCTGGCCGCCGAGCCGGGGACGCGGGAGCGGCTGACCGCGGTGCTCGGGGTGAGCGCGGCGCTCGGCGACCACCTGGCGCGGCACCCTGACCACTGGCGCGTGCTGCGCGACGGCGTCGCGGGCCCGCTCGGAAGCCCCCGCACCGACCTGCTGGCCGCCGTGGGCGCCGATCCGGCGGCGCCGGAGCCGGTGGCCCTCGGCGAGGACGCGCTCGTCGCGCTCCGCGTCGCCTACCGTCGCCGCCTCCTGGCGCTGGCGGGACGCGACCTGATCGGCGCGGCGGACGTCGCGGAGGTCGCCGCCGAACTGGCCGACCTCGCCGCCGCCGCGCTGGAGGCCGGCCTCGCCGTCGCCCGCGCCGAGGTCCCCGGGCACGAGGCGTGCCGGCTCGCCGTGATCGGCATGGGCAAGTGCGGGGGCCGCGAGCTCAACTACGTCAGCGACGTCGACGTGGTCTTCGTGGCGGAAGCGCGGGACGGGCAGGACGAGGACGCCGCGCTGCGCACCGCCACCCGGCTGGCGTCGGCGATGATGCGGGCCTGCTCGGCCACGACCGAGGAGGGCGCGCTGTGGGAGGTGGACGCGGCGCTGCGCCCCGAGGGCCGGTCCGGGCCGCTGGTGCGGACGCTCGCCAGCCACCGCGCCTACTACGAGCGGTGGGCCAAGACGTGGGAGTTCCAGGCGCTGCTGAAGGCCCGTCCCGTCGCGGGCGACGCCGACCTCGGCGCCCGCTACCTCGACACGATCACCCCGATCGTGTGGAAGGCGGGCGAGGGCGAGGGCTTCGTCGAGGACGTCCAGGACATGCGGCGCCGCGTCGAGGCCGACCTGAACCAGCGCACCGCCGACTCCGAGCGGCAGCTCAAGCTCGGGCCGGGCGGGCTGCGCGACGTCGAGTTCGCGGTCCAGCTGCTCCAGCTCGTCCACGGCCGCGCCGACGAGACGCTCCGCAGCCCGACGACGCTGGACGCCCTGGCCGACCTGTCCCGGGGCGGCTACGTCGCGCGCGACGACGCGGCGGCGCTGGCGTCGGCGTACCGGTTCCTGCGGCGCGTGGAGCACCTCGTCCAGCTGCACCGGCTGCGCCGCACCCACCTCGTCCCGGACGACGAGGCCGGCCTGCGCCGCCTCGGCCGCGCCCTCGGCCTGCGCACCGACCCGGTGGGGGAGTTCACCGCGCTGTGGCGGCGGCACGCCCGGGAGGTCCGCCGCATCCACGAGAAGCTGTTCTACCGGCCGCTGCTGCGGGCCGTCGCGCGGCTGCCCGGGGAGGAGGCCCGGCTCACCCCGGAGGCGGCCCGGGTCCGGCTGGAGGCGCTCGGGTACGCCGACCCGGCGGGCGCGCTTCGGCACATCGAGGCGCTGACGGCGGGCGTGTCGCGGCGGGCCGCGATCCAGCGGACGCTGCTGCCGGTCATGCTCGGCTGGTTCGCCGACGCGCCCGACCCCGACGCGGGCCTGCTCGGGTTCCGGCAGGTCAGCGACGCCCTCGGGACCACGCCCTGGTACCTGCGGCTGCTGCGCGACGAGGTGACCGTCGCCGAGCGGATGGCGTGGGTGCTCGGCTCCAGCCGCTACGCCACCGACCTGCTGCTGCGCGCCCCCGAGGCGGTGGCCCTGCTGGGCAGCGACACGGGCCTGGCCCCGCGCCCGCAGGAGGCGCTGCGCACGGAGGCGCTCGCCGCCGTCCGCCGCCACAGGGAGGGGGGCGGCGACCGCCCCGCCGAGGAGGCGGCCGGCGTGGTGCGGGCGCTGCGGCGCCGCGAGCTGTTCCGCGTGGCCGTCGCCGACCTGCTCGGCCTCGTGGACGTCCGGGAGGTGGGGGAGGCCCTCACCGGCATCTCCGCCGTCACCGTCGAGGCCGCGCTCCAGGTCGCCGTCAACAAGATCGAGATGGAGTCGCGCGGGCCGCTGCCGACCCGGGTGGCGGTCGTCGCGATGGGCCGGTTCGGCGGGCACGAGCTCGGCTACGGCAGCGACGCCGACGTGATGTTCGTCCACGACCCGCTGCCCGGCGCGGACGAGCGCGCCGCCGGGCGGGCCGCGCACGCCGTCGCCGAGGAGCTGCGCCGCCTCCTCGCCCTGCCCGCCCCCGACCCGCCGCTGGTGATCGACCCGAACCTGCGCCCCGAGGGGCGGCAGGGGCCGCTCGTGCGCACGCTCGCGTCCTATGCCGCCTACTACGCGCGCTGGTCGGAGCCCTGGGAGGCGCAGGCGCTGCTGCGCGCCGACCCGATGATCGGCGATCCGGGGCTGTGCGAGCGGTTCCGCGCGCTGATCGATCCCGTCCGCTGGCCGGAGGACGGCATCGGCGAGGACGCCGTCCGGCAGATCCGGCGGCTGAAGGCGCGGATGGAGTCCGAACGGCTCCCGCGCGGCGTCGAGCGGCGCCTGCACACCAAGCTCGGGCCGGGCGGGCTGGCGGACGTGGAGTGGGTCGCGCAGCTGCTCCAGCTCCGGTACGCCCACGAGGTCCCGGCGCTGCGCACCACCCGGACGCTGGACGCGCTGGACGCCGCGGTCAAGGCCCGCCTCCTGGACGCCGAGGACGCCGAGATCCTGGCCGAGGCGTGGTGCATGGCCACCCGGGTCCGGGGGGCGCTCATGCTGGTGCGGGGCCGCGCGTCCGACCTGCTGCCGACCGAGCACCACCGCGAGCGCAGCTCCGTCGCCCGCGTCCTCGGCTACCCCGGGACGGGCGACCTCCTGGAGGACTACCGCAGGCACGCCCGCCGCGCCCGCACCGTCGTGGACCGGGTGTTCTACGGAGCCGAGTGAACCCCGGAGCCTTCCGTCCGCCGGCCGGACCGCTGGTGGAACCGGTGCATCACGCGGGCCCGGGCGAGGAGGAGGGGCGCGGGGCAGCGCGTGTAGAGGATCCACGAGACCCACAGCGCGCCGCCGATGAGCGCCATGCCCGCCACCGCGTCCAGCACGTAGTGGTTGGCGGTGGACAGGATCACGATCACTGTGGTCGCGGGGTAGAGCACGCCGAGCAGCTTGGCCCAGTTCTGCGACGCCAGCCTGACCAGCACCAGCCCGCACCACAGCGACCATCCGGCGTGCATGGACGGCATGGCCGCGTACTGGTTGGTCAGGCTTCCGGACGCGTCGCTGGCGTACAGGCCGAGCGAGTGCAGCGCGGTCACCGGGTCGACGAAGCCCTCGCTGTGCAGGAACCTCGGCGGCGCCAGCGGGTACAGCCAGAAGCCGATCAGCGCCACACCCGTGGCGACCATGATGGACGTGCGGAGCCACCGGTAGTGCTGCGGCCGGTAGCGGTACAGCCACACGACGATGGCGAGCGTCACGATGAAGTGCATCGTGGCGTAGAAGACGTTCGCGGTCCGCGCCAGCCACGGCACGGTCAGCAGCGTCTGGTTGAGGTGCAGCTCGACGTCCAGCCCCAGGAAGCGTTCGGCGCGCAGGATCTCGTCGGCGTGCGCGAACGCCGGCCCGGTGCCGTCCTGAACCAGGACGATCCGCGTCAGCGTATAGCCGGTGTAGAACAGGACGACCAGCAGCAGTTCGCGCCATACGGGGGGCGCGGTGACCCGGCGCCGGATTCCGGTGGCGCCGGCCTCGCTTCTGCGGGCCGCTGGGGGGGCGGATTGAGCCATGCTACCTATCTTTGCCGTCGGGTTCCTGAATGAGATCACCGCGACGAATGGTCTTCATCTCAGACCTGAGTAGTACGACCCTGATGCGGTATCCGGACTTTCGGGGGAGGGCCTCGGGGACAGCGGGGGTATCCCCGCGCCGCCGGCCCCCCTGGCGGAGCCCGACGGGTTGATCAGGAGTCAGCATAGAGGGCCATGGGTAGGTCCCGATCGCTTCAGGCGATGCGATCGGAGGGACGAATGGCCAGGTACCGGGGGATCACTGGCGTGGTGCCGGCGGGCGCCGCGACTCTGGCCGCCTTAACGCTCCTCTCCCTCTCGGGAGGGACGGGCGTCGCGCGCTCGTCACCCGGTGGAGCCCGTGCGGCGTCCGCCACCGCCACCGCGCCCGCGGCGGGCCACGCCCCGGGCGCGGCGACCCCCGCCCCGGCGGGAGCCGTCCCCCGGCTGTCATGGGGACGCTGCACCGGCCTGCCGTCCCCGCCGCCCAAGAGCAAGCCGCCCCGCGGGCTCCGCTGCGCGGCGCTCCCGGTGCCGCTCGACCACGCCCGGCCGTCCGGCGAGAAGATCGAACTCGCGCTGATCAAGGTGCCGGCGACCGACCCGCGCCGGCGCATCGGCTCGCTGGTGTTCAACTTCGGCGGCCCCGGCGGGGAGGGCGTCGACACGCTCGCGCAGGCCGCGGACCAGTACGCCGACCTGCGCGCCCGCTACGACCTGATCGGCCTCGACCCGCGCGGCGTCGGCCGCAGCAGCCCGGTGACCTGCGTGGACGACCGCCGCATGGACGCTCTCGCCGCCCTGGACGACAGCCCCGACACCGCCGCCGAGGAGCGGGCGTACGCGGCCGGCCGCGCCGACTACGTGCGCCGGTGCGAGGCGCGGTCGGGGCGGCTGCTGCCGCACGTCGGCACCGCCGACGCCGCCCGCGACCTCGACCTGGTCCGCGCCGCCGTCGGCGACGAGCGGCTGCACTACTTCGGCATCTCCTACGGCACCTGGCTCGGCGGCAACTACGCGCACCAGTTCCCCGCCAGGGTGGGGCGGGCCGTCCTCGACGGGGCCGTCGACACCAGGCTCGGCAGCGCGGACCTGGCCCTCCAGCAGGCGGCCGCGTTCCAGCGCGCGCTCGGCGGCTTCGGCGCCGCCTGCGCGCGGCTCGGAAAGAAGGCATGCCCCCTCGGGACCGACGGCCCGTCCGTCGTGGCGTCCGTCGGCCGGTTCCTGGCGGGGCTCGACCGGCGCCCGCTCCGCACGCAGTCCGGGCGCGGGCTCACCCAGAGCCTCGGCACGACCGGCGTCGCCGCCGCGCTCTACTCCCGGGACGCCTGGCCGTACCTGGCCCAGGGCCTGGTCGACGCGGTGAAGCGCCGCGACGGGTCGCTGCTGCTGATGCTCGCCGACGCCCAGAACGGGCGGCGGCGGGACGGCACCTACAGCAACCTCTCCGCCGCCAACACCGCCATCACCTGCGCCGACGGCGCCGACCGGCCCACCGCGAGCGACGTGCGGCGGCTGCTGCCGCGGTTCCGCGAGGCCTCGCCGATCTTCGGGGCGTCGCTGGCGTGGGGCCTTCTGCAGTGCACGGGCTGGCCGGTGCAGGGCGACCCCGCCGCCCGCGAGGTGTCCGCCCCGTCCGCCGAGCCGATCCTCGTCGTCGGCAACACCGGAGACCCCGCCACCCCGTACGCGTGGGCGTCCGCGCTGACGGAGGCGCTCGGCGGCCGGGCCACCCTCCTCACGCTCAGGGGAGAGGGGCACGGCTCCTACGACACCGGCGACCCCTGCGTCCGAAAGGCCGTGCACGCCTACCTCCTGGACGGCGCGGTCCCCGCCGCGGGCGCCACCTGCGGTTAGCGGAAGGCGGGCCCGCTCACCCGCGCCGATCTCGTCAACATCTGCCCCTTGAACCGGCCGCCGGTTCGGACTGGTCTAGACCGCGACGCCTATCGAGGGAGGCCGGATGAACGGCGGCCGGACCATCACGTCCGTCCTCACGATCGCGGCGCTCGGGCTCGCGCTCGCCCCGCCCGCCCGGGCCCGCGCGCAGGCGCCGCCGGGGCGCGGCTGCGACCCCGGCGCGATCCTCGCCCGGATGACCGACGCCGAGAAGATCGGCCAGCTGGTCATGGCGGTCACCGAGGACGGCCCGGACGGCATGCCGTCCGAGCGGACCCGCCGCGCCGTCCAGGACCTGAAGATCGGCTCGGTCATCACCTCCGAGCCGCGCACGCCGGGCATCGCCGCCCGCTACGCCGACCGGCTCCAGCGCTGGGCGCGGGACACCCCGTCCCGCCTGCCGCTGCTCGTCTCCGGCGACTTCGAGTTCGGGACGACCCACAACGTCCGCGAGGGCACCACCCCGCTGCCGAACGCCATGGGGCTCGGCGCCGCCCGCGACCCGGCGCAGGCCCGCGACGCGGCGGCCGTCACGGCCGCCGAGGCCCGCGCGATGGGCTTCCACTGGAACTACGCGCCCGTCGCCGACGTCAACACCAACCCCGCCAACCCGATCATCGGCGTCCGGTC
The DNA here is from genome assembly GCF_040492065.1 of Actinomadura sp. NPDC000929. NCBI lineage: Bacteria > Bacillati > Actinomycetota > Actinomycetes > Streptosporangiales > Thermomonosporaceae > Actinomadura > Actinomadura sp. NPDC000929. The sequence continues at coordinate 44,182 of NZ_JBEUPA010000034.1, forward strand.
CTTCGGGGAGCGCGCCGACCTGGTCGGCGGGCTCGTCGAGACGCAGGTCCGCGCCTACCGGCGGGCCGGGATGATCGCGACGCCGAAGCACTTCCCGGGCCACGGGGACACCGAGACCGACAGCCACCTCGGCCTGCCGTCGGTGACCTACGACCGCGCGACGCTCGACCGCGTCCACCTGCCCCCGTTCCGCCGGGCCGTCGCGGCCGGCGCCGACGCGATCATGACGGCGCACGTGGTGGTGAAGGCCGTCGACCCCGACCTGCCCGCGACGCTGTCGGAGAAGGTGCTGACCGGCCTGCTGCGGCGGGACATGGGGTTCGGCGGCGTCATCGTCACCGACGCCATGGACATGGACGCGATCGACAGGAACTGGGGCACCCGCGAGGCCACCGTGATGGCGGTCCGGGCGGGCGCCGACGTCGTCATGTCGACCGGCGACTACGCGGCCCAGGCGCAGGCCGTGGACGCCCTGCGCGACGCCCTGCGCGACGGGACGCTGAGCCGGGCGCGGGTCGACGCGTCCGTCCGCCGCGTCCTCGGCCTGAAGTGCCGGTACCGCGTGTTCGACCACCGCTACGCCGACCCCGCGGCCGCCGAGCGGATCTCCGGCAACCCCGCCTTCCTGCGGCGGGCCCTGGCGATGGGCGTCGCAGCCACGACGCTGGTGCGCAACGAGGACGGAGTGCTCCCGTTCGATCCCGCCTCGAACGCGCGGACACTGGTCGCGGGCGTGGTGCAGACCGGGGAGTTCGCGAACGAGGTGGCCGCGGTCGCCCGCGGCCCCGTGACGAGCTGGCAGGCCGCGACCACCGACCCCACCGACGCCGAGATCGCCGAGGCCGTCCGCCGAGCCCGCGCCGCCGACCGGATCCTCGTCGCCACCTACTCCTCGGGGACGCTGCCGGAAGGGCAGGCGCGGCTCGTCCGGGCGCTGCGGGCCACGGGCCGGCCCGTCGCGGCCGTGGCGACCGGCCTGCCGTACGACATCGCCTCGTACCCGTCCGTCCGCGCCTACCTGGCGACCTACGGGACGACCGCGCGGACCCGGCGCGTCGACCTGACGATGCACAGGGCCGCCGCCCGCGTCGTCTTCGGCGCGCAGCCGGGCGGGCGCCTGCCGGTCACGATCAAGGGCCTGTACCCCTACGGGCACGGCCTGCGCTACTGAAGGGCGGACCCGCTACACCACCTGATCGACCTTCATCGGCTCCCGCAGCGCGTTGCCGACGGTGCAGTACTTCTCGTGGACGCGCGCGGCCACGGCCTTCAGGACGTCCTCGGCCTCGCCGTCCCCTTCGGGCAGCTCGACGTCGTAGGTGACTGTGATCGTGCCGAGCGTGCTCGTCGCGACCTTGTCGGCCTGGACGGTCGCGGCGAGCCGCGCCATCCGGTGCCCCCGCTTGGCCGTCAGCGGCTCGACGGTGACCAGCTCGCAGCCGCCGAGCGCCGCCAGCAGCAGCTCGACCGGCGTGAAGGCGCCCTCGGTGTCCCCGTCGCCGATCGCGACCGCCGCGCCACGGCCGTTGACGGCCCGGAAGCCGTCCTCGGTGCGCTCCACCCTGACGTCCGCCATGAAATCCCCTTAGTTCGGCTGGTCTCGCCCGCATGAACGCGGACGGCTCCCGCGTTCTTCCCTACGTCCCGAGCCTCTCCTGCTCCTGCGCCACGATCTGCCGGGCGAGGTCGCGCTCGGAGATGTCGACCGCGTCGGGCGTCTGCTCCGCCAGGTCGCTGCGCCGCGCGTACTCGTCGAAGAGCATGGTCTTGACGTGCAGGATCTCCAGCATCCGCTCGTCCACGCTGCGGGGCGTCAGCAGCCGGTGCACCTGGACGGTCCGCACCTGCCCCATCCGGTGCGCCCGCGCGATCGCCTGCGTCTCCATGGTCGGCTTCACCTGCGGCTCGCAGAGGATCACCACCGACGCCGCCTGGAGGTTCAGCCCGACCCCGCCGGCCTGGATCTGCGCGAGCAGCACGGCGTGCCCCGGCTCGGCGGTGAACGCGTCCACGATCTCCTGCCGCCGCGCCGCCGGCGTCTCGCCCGAGATCGGCCCGCGGCTCCGCGGGCCGAGCGCCTCCCCGACGGCGGCCAGCACGTCCCGGAAGTAGGAGAACACCACGACCTTCAGGTCGTTCTCGGCGGCCTCGTCCACCAGCTCCTTCAAGCGGTCGAGCTTCGCCGACCGCTTCGGCACGGCGTAGGCCGCCCGGCGCATCGCCATGAAGTTCCCCGCCGCCACGGCCTTGCGGTAGGCGGCCGCGTCCGCGCGGCTGAACTCCTCCAGCTCGTCGACGTGCACGACCTCGGGCAGCTCGACGAGCACGTCCCGCTGGTTGCGCCGCAGGTACACCGGCGCGACGGCCGACCGGAACGCCCGCGCCCCCATCGCCGCGTCGTGCGGGCGGACCCGCTCGGCCACGTCGGGCCGCAGGTGGGCGACGAGGCTGCGGAACTCCTCGACCCGGTTCTCCATCGGCGTCCCGGTGAGGAACAGCACGTGCTCGGTCCTGCGGCACCACTGCGCCACGGCGCGGGCGCGGCGCGTCTCGTGGTTCTTGGCGTAGTGGGCCTCGTCCACCACGAACATGCCGATCTCCACGTCCTCCGGGACGTTCAGGGAGTGCAGCGTGGCGAGCGTCGTCACGGCGATGCCGCCGTCGCCGGCCCACTTGCGCAGCGCCCCCGCGCGACCGGACCCGTGCAGCGGGTGGGCGGCGATCGCGCTGCGGGTCTCGATCTCCCGGACCCAGTTGATCAGCACGCTCGCCGGGCACGCCACCAGGAAGTGCGTCGCGCCCCGCGCCCGCAGATGCGCCATCGCGGCGATCGCCTGGACCGTCTTCCCGAGCCCCATCTCGTCGCCCAGGATCACCCGCTTCTGGACGAGCGCGAACCGCGCCCCGAACGCCTGGTACCCGCGCAGCGACACCCGGCGGAACTCGTCGTCGAGCGGCTGCGCCTTGACCCGCGCCGCGAGGTCGCCCGGCAGGAACCCCTCGGCGGCCTCCCGCTCCGGGTCCGACGCCGCGAGCTCGGCCAGGAGGGTCTGGTAGTCGGCCGCCCGCAGCTCGAAGTCGATCCACGCCTCGTCCGGCGACACGTGCGGGCGCAGCAGGTCCACCGACGCCTGGGACATCAGCAGCCGGGCGCCGCGCTCCTCCTCGGCGGCGAGCGCGTCCGCGAGCTCGCCGACCGCCTCCCGCGCCCGCTCGCGCCGCGCCGGCGGAGTGAGGAGCCTGCGCCACCACGACCCGGCGGGCCGCGCGTCCTGCACCAGCGGCCCGATGCGCTCGTCGACCTCCTCGGCGACCGCGCGTGCCCGCGGCAGCTCCGGCCCCGCGTTCACCAGCCGGTGCAGCGCGACGACCGCGGGCGTCATCGCCTCGTCGCGCCGGTCGACGTCGATCCGCACCGTGACCGAGCTCTCCGCCGCCTCCGCGAGGCTCCCGGCCGCCGCGTGGAGCTGCTGCGCCGTCTGGGGCCCGATCCCGGGCAGGAGCTGGAGCTTGTACGGGGTCGAGTCCAGCACGTCGACGACGCTGGTGAACCCGGCCTCCTCCAGGGGCCCGAGCCGGAGCCGCCCGTCGGTGACGTCCTTCAACCGGGCCAGCGGGATCGACGTCAGCTGCTCGCGGGCCGCCTCGGCCCGCAGCGGCGCCAGCGCCGCGTGCACGTCGGCCAGCGCCCGCCGATGGTCGGCGACCAGGTCCCGCGCGGCCTCCAGCAGCGAGTACCCGCCCCTCAGGACGTCCTTGGCCTCATGCGCCATCCCGACTCCCAACCCGCGCGCTCGGCCCACATGATGCCAGCCGCGCCCCGGTGCCCCGGCCGCCCCGGCGCAAGCCGACCTCTCACGACCCCCACCGTAGGCCGCCCCACCGACACCCCGGCCCGGTCACTCGGAAAGCAGGTTGCGGGCCACCCGCTTCACCGGATGGTCTCCGGCGACCCGGCTCAGCCGGGCTGTCATTGCATTTTCGGTCCCATTTCACCGAAGGAGTGCAACATAGATGAGTGACACGACTTCCGGGCAGACGCCCGAGGAGCAGCAGCCTGCCCAGACCCACAACCGGTCGACCGCGGCCGGCGAGCAGGCCTACCAGCGCGAGAAGATCGCGGAACTCGACGCGGCCGTCGCGAACGGTGAGGTGGATCCGAAGGACCTGCCTCAGCCGCCGCCGCCGCTGTCCTGGACCTGATCGGCTGACCAGCTGATCGCCTGAGCCACGAGAGGCGGCCCCCGGGCCGCCTCTCGTACACCTCGCGCCGCCCGTTCCGCCGCAGCGTGGGACGCGCGGCCTTGCCGCCTCTCAAGACACGCGAAGGCCCCGCGCCTAGCCTGGGAAGCCGCGAGGCTTCCGGGAGAAGGGCAGGGCCCAATGTCCGACGAAACTCTCGACACTGTCGGAACGCGCCTGGCCAGGGCACGCAAGAGACGCGGCCTGACGCAGACCGGGCTGGCGCAGCTGTCGGTCTACAGCCGCAGCCACATCGCCCAGGTGGAGACCGGGAAAAAGGTGGCAACACCGGCGTTCGTGTCGGCTGCGGCCGCCGCGCTCGGCGTCGACCCCTCCGAACTCTACGGGCAGCCCTACCGCGTCTACGGTCACGATTACGCCGTCCACTCCGTCATCCCTGAATTTCGCCGCACGCTCGCCTATGTTGACGTCGGTCCCGAGCTTGCCGGGCCGCCCCGTGCACTGGACGTGCTCGCGGCCGAGATCGCGACCTCGGGGAGGCAGATCCACAAGGCACAGCTGACCAAACTCGCGGGACGCCTACCCGCGGTGATCGAAGAACTCACCTACTGGGCGCACGAGACCGGGGACCCCCGGGCGTGGCTGTTACTGAGCCGCGGATTCGGCCACGCTGTCAGCCTCACACGCAGACTCGGTTACACCGGGGATGCGTTGGCGCTACTCGAACGCGGCTCAGAGGCGGCCCGCCGGTCCGGCGACCCGAACTTGCCTCACCTGGTCATGATGGCGCGTGCGCTCCTCATGATGAGCATGGACCAGTACCGGCCCGCTCTGACGCTGCTCGACCGGGCTGCGGCGGGTGTCCGGCAGGATCGGCCGGACGCGGGCGAGGTCGCGGGGGCGATCGAGTTGCGGTCCGCGATAGTGGCCGCACGCGCCGCTCGTGGTGGGAACGGCGCGCAGGCGTGGGAGTACTTCGGGCGCGCGGCCGAGCGTGTCAGGCGCGGCGGGTGCGGCGTGCCCGTTCACGGGCTGGAGTTCACGGCGGCGAACGTGGCGATCCACGGGGCGGCGGTCGCGGTCGAGCTCGGCGACATGGACGAGGCGGCCCGCCGGGACCAGCGCATCGGCGACGAGACGCTCGCGGGGCTGCCGCCGGAACGCCGCGCGCACCATGAGATCGACATGTCCCGCGTCATGACCGAGGTCGGCGACCTCGCCAGAGCCGAGAGGCGCATCGCGTTCGCGGACCGGATCGCCCCCCAGATGATCACGTTCCATCCGACCGCGCGGTCGGTGGTGTCCCATCTGGTCGACGCGCGCCGCACCCTCCCGGAGCCGTTGCGCCGGATCCACGCACGCATGACCACCTGATCCGCCGGGCCCTGTGCCGCAACCTCGCCACGGTTCCAACTTGGAACACTGCGCAAACGAGGCGGCTCCATTGTGTGACGCATGAGTCACTCAGAATCACCAGGCATCGAGGATCACGAGGGCCGCCTTGCCGCGTTACGAGCAGAGTTCCCCGGCTGGACGATCGAGTACAGCGACATGCCGTCCCTCCCTTACCGCGCGGTCCGGGAGGGCGGCGACGAGAAGTCGCTCGTCCTCGTCGCCGGTACCTGCGACGGGCTCTGGGGGCTGTTGTCCAAGGAGGACGAGGCCGACTGCGAGCGCGCCCTTCTGGCGCTGGGCGCGGCGCTTGAGGAACGCGGCGCCAAGGTCGTCCAGCACGGCGGCGGCCTTTTGACGAGGACGCGGACGGGGACCGCCCGGTCGGTCGGCGCCGGCAGGGGGCGGTTCATCTGGGACTCCGGCAACGACCTCGGCTCCTTCTCCGCCGTGGACGAGGTCGCCCTGAAGATCACGCGACTTCTGGGTCTGGAACTCCACCCGCAGCTGGCGACGCTCGCCCGGCGCATGGGCGTGCGCGGCTACAAGGTCGACATCGGCGCCCCCGAGGTCACCGTGACGACCACGGGCGGCGGCACGCCCCGCGCCGTGCGGATCACGTGCGAGCCCCGGCCGAAGGACGACGACCGCGACTGGTTCTGGACGCACTGGGGCGACCCGCTCGCCCAGGCCGACGACATCACCGGCGCGGAGGTCGCGCTCGTCGGACTGCTGGCTCGCGCATGATCCGGCGCTCACGCCCGGTCGACGGCGTGGCTCTGCGTTGCGCGGTTCGGCTATTGGGGATGGCGACGTTCGGGGATGGGCTGGGGTCGCCATGCCGTCGCGACCATGGCCAGCAGGAGCCCGGTGAGAGTCAACCAGTAGGCGGTGCCTTGCGGGTTCGACGGCGGGTGGGTCAGCGGGGAGGCCACGCCGGGCAGGACGTAGATGGCGGCCGCCAGTGCCCAGCGTGGGCTGCGGGCGATCGCGGTGGCCAGCATCCCGGCGAGCAGGAGGATGCCCTCCGTGCCCGCCCTGACCAGTTGCCAGGTCTCGCCGTATTCCCGGCTCCCGGGCATGTAGGTGAGCGCGAACGAGACCGCGGGAATCACCAGCCACCACAACGGCCGCGCGCGCAGACGCAGACGCCGCGGGCGGGCCCACCGACCGGCCGCGAGTGCTACGGCCCCGATCGCCAGGACGCCGTAGGGGGCCAGTGACACCCAGTTGTGGTTCGCCGGTCCGAGGATCTGTGACGGCGAGAAGGTGGCCTGAGTCCCCAGCAGCATGGCCCGGCCGGTCGAGAGCGCCACGGCCAGGGCGAGTGGTAGAGCCACCAGTGCCCAGCCGCGCAGCAACGCCCCTACCAGCGCTGCCGAGGCGACCAGCCACCAGGGGGACGAGTGGTCGGCGATGCCGTAGGCCAGATTCGCCAGCGCCAGCATCAGCAGGCCGAGTTGCAGCCCGTCGGCCCACCAGGGCGCGGCGGTGGTCGTGCGGGCACGCGCGACGAAGCCCGCAGCGAGGAGCCCGGCCGTCTCTCGCAGCGAGGGAGCGCGGCGTGAGGTGCCGGTCAGCAATGTGCCGATGATCTCAGCGCCGTACTCCCTGCGATGACCTCGCGGGAACGCTCGCAGGAACAGCCGATACCACCCTTCGGTGAATGCCGTGCTCATGCTCCGACGTCCCCCGGCATCAGGGAGGTGCGACCCGTGACGACGCGGGCGGCCTGCTCCAACCGCAGAGCCTCGCGGGTGACTGCCAGGCGCCCGTCTTCAGTCAGCCGGTAGTAGCGGCGCGGACGGCCCTGGACGGTTTCCTCGCGGTCGACGACGATCAGCCCGTCGCTCGCCAGCCGGTCCAGAGCCCCGTAGAGGGTGCCCACGGCCAGCCGGATCCGCCCGCCCGACTGCTCCTGCGCCCTCTTGATGATCCCGTATCCGTGCACGGGCCCGTCCAGCAGGGCGGCGAGCACGAAGTACGTGGGCTCGCTCATCGTGGTTCGTTTGACCATACGGGAGACGATATATCGGCTAACGAAGTATTGTCCACGAGTCGAGCCCAGGAAGAGGCGTTCATCGACTCATCGACGAACGTTGCCGGTCGGCGCGCACGAGATCACTGGTCCTCGTCGGCGAGGCGGACGATGTGCGGGATGCCGACCGGGTTGCTGATCCAGTGGGCGTCCATGCCGGCGGGGAACGGCTCAAGCTCGTCCTGGACGGCGACACCGTGCGCGGCCAGGTGCCTGGCGGCGCCGTCGACGTCATCGGTGAACAGCTCCAGCCACAGGTCGGCCCGCGCGTAGTTGTCGACGCGATCGAACCACAGCTTCACCGGGCCGAGCTGCACCGAGGCGCACTGGTCCACGACGCCTCCGCTGCTCTCGTCGGTGACCTCCATGCCCAGCACGTCGCGGTAGAAGGCGACGGTGCGGTCGAACTGTGCCTTGGGCAGCTTCATGGCGATGTTGTGGCCGCCGCGGAATGTCGGACTCATGCTTCGTTCCCCTCGTTGTGTTCGAGATGGTCGCGTAGTGCGCTCAGGCGGCCGTCCCAGTCGCGTGCCAGCGCGGCGAGGAAGGACTGGGCCACGGCCACCGGTCCGGTCTGCAGCCGGTAGCGGATCCGTCGCCGCTCCCCGGGCTCCGCCCGGACCAGTCCCGCATCGGCCAGCAGGTCGAGGTGCTTGGCGATCGCCTGGCGCGAGATGGGGAGCCGGGCGGCCAGGTCGGTCGCGGTCGCCGGGCCGCGCGCGGCGAGCTCGGCGAGGATGCCGCGCCGGGTCGGGTCGGCGAGCGCGCTGAAAACCGCCTGGGCGACGAGTTCGGGCTGGTCAGGGTGCGGCATCGAGGTATCCGGTCAGCTCGGCCAGCTCCATCCGCCACCCGTTGGTGTTGCTCTCGTAGGCGCCGGCCAGGTGGTCCGGCAGCTGGGCGAAGCCGCTCTCCACGACCGTCACCCGGGTGCCCGTGCCGGTCGGCTCCAACGTGAACTCCACGTAGGTGCGCCGCGGATCGTCCGCCGGCAGCCCTTCGATCGCCCACGTGAAGGCGAACCGGCGGGGCGGCTCGACGACCTGGATCCAGAGGGTGTGTTCGCCCTGGTCGTCCCACCGCACCCGGATCTCGCCACCGGGCCGCAGGTCGTCGACCTCCGCGTGGGAGCCGAACCAGCCGCCGAGCCCTTCGGCGGTGGTCAACGCCGCCCACACCCGCGCGGGCGGGTGGGCGAGTTCGAGCGTCCGCTCGATGCGATCCGGGACGGCCACGGCACCCCCTATAGCAACTGACTGGTTGCCATCGAAAGTATCACAACCAACTGGTTGCGATACGTTCGGACGCCCCAGGCGGGCTGATTGCGAAGCCACGGCGTAGCCGGACGGTTCCTAGAGCAACACCAGCCGGGTCCTCGGACCCCACAACTCAAAGGGACGTCTGACGTCCCCCAACTGTCGGGAGAAATCCATGACGATCATGCAGCAGTCCTCGCGAGTCGCCAGCGCAACCGGCAAGACGGTCATCTTCACTGCCTGGCTCAACGGGGTCCGCCCCGAGGCGATGCCGGCCGTGGCCCTTGCCGAGGCGCGTGACTGCTTCGGCTCTGACGCCGTGCTCAACGTCGTCAGCAGCAGGATCAACCCCCCTGGCCGCACCTCCCTGATCTCCGTCGCGGCGGTCCTGAGCGCCACGTCACCGCAGGCCGACGAGCACGTCGACTGTGCGACGAAGGTCCGTCTCACCGGAAACGCCATGGGGAACATGGAGCGTGGGGCGTTGGTACGGGCGCACGAGCTGTTCGGCCCTGACGCCGAGCTCCGTGTGGTGGCCAGCCGCGTGGAGCAGGCGCCCGAAGGCCCGGACGCGACGCACAACCCCTACCTCGGGGAGTTCGACATCGCGTCGTTCCCGCAGTCCGCTGCGGGGACGCGCAGGTGCGTGCTCACCCTCGTGGACGTGATCACGGGGAACAGCATCGGGGAGATGGAGCGCAGGGCGCGGCACGAAGGCCGTCAGTTCTTCGGTCCTGACGCCGAGCTCCGCGTCACGTTCAGGGACGTGTGCACGACGCCCGAACGCCTGGGCACCAAGGACCGCTTCTTCTCCATGTACGTGGAGGTCGAGGCGGTCCTCAGCGGACCCCCGCAGTTCGACGAGCAGCCGTGCACGACGTTCCGCGCGGGGGAGGTCTCCGGCAACAGCATGCGGCAGATGGAGCGGAGGGTGCTCCACAGGGCGCGCCAGTTCTTCGGTCCTGACGCCAAGTACCGCGTGGTGTTCAGGGACGGTGTCGACGGCGTGGAGAGCACGCCGTACTACATCGAGACCACGGACCGCTTCTACGCCCGTTCGGTGGACGTCGAGGTGATCCTGGGCAGTGCCGCGCAGGCCGACGAGCCCGCCGGCGACCACGTGCTGACCCTCCACGACACGATCTGGGGGAACAGCCAGAAGCAACTGGAGCGCGAGGCGCTTCGTGAGGCGCGTCGGCGCCTCACCTGGCGACTCGGCCGTGGCGCCACGCTCCAGGTCAGGTTCAGGGACGGGTTCTTCGGGGCCACGTCCGACAGGCAGGCCTCCACGGGCCGGTACTTCGCCGGGATCGTGGACGTCTACGCATCCAGGGGTGCCGCGTAAGCGGTGTCCCACGCTGAGGTGGCCCTTTCCGGATCTTCGGGAAGGGCCACTTCTTCGTGCGCGCGGGCCGCCGCCTGAGTGCCGCCCGCCGGAAAGGCCGTCGGCCGCGCCCTCCGCGATGGGAAGGACACGGCCGACGACCCGCAGACGGCCCGGCAGAGGAAAAAACCACTCTGGCCTGCGGTGCTCTTAAATGTCGTAGTAGAGCTCGAACTCGTGGGGGTGGGGGCGCAGGCGGATGGGGTCGATCTCGAACTCGTTCTTCATCGTGACGTAGGTCTCGATGAGGTCCGGGGTGAAGACGCCGCCTTCCAGCAGGTAGTCGTGGTCGGTCTCCAGGGCGGCGAGGACCTCGGGAAGGCTGCCGGGGACCTGCGGGATGGCGCGGGCCTCCTCGGGCGGCAGCTCGTAGAGGTCCTTGTCGACCGGCTCCGGGGGCTCGATCTTGTTCTTGATGCCGTCCAGGCCGGCCATCAGCATGGCGGAGAAGGCCAGGTAGGGGTTGCAGGCCGGGTCCGGCACGCGGAACTCGATGCGCTTGGCCTTCGGGTTCGAGCCGGTGATCGGGACGCGGATGCAGGCCGAGCGGTTGCGCTGGGAGTAGACCAGGTTGACCGGGGCCTCGTAGCCGGGGACGAGGCGGTGGTAGCTGTTCACCGTGGGGTTGCTGAACGCCAGCAGGGACGGCGCGTGCCTGAGGAGGCCGCCGATGTAGTAGCGGGCGTTGTCGGACAGGCCCGCGTAGCCGACCTCGTCGTAGAAGAGGGGCGAGCCGTCCTTCCAGAGGGACTGGTGGCAGTGCATGCCCGACCCATTGTCACCGAAGATCGGCTTCGGCATGAACGTGACGGTCTTGCCCGCGGCGCGCGCGACGTTCTTCACGATGTACTTGTAGAGCATGAGGTTGTCGGCCGTCTTCAGCAGCGTGTCGAAGCGGAAGTCGATCTCGGCCTGGCCGGCGGTGCCGACCTCGTGGTGCTGCATCTCGACGTGGATGCCCGACTCCAGGAGCTGGGCCACCATCTCCGAGCGCAGGTCGGTGTAGTGGTCCATCGGCGGGACGGGGAAGTAGCCGCCCTTGTACGGGGGCTTGGCGCCGAGGTTGCCGCCGGCCTCCTCGCGGCCGGTGTTCCAGGCGCCCTCGATCGAGTCGAGGTAGTAGTAGCCGGCGTTCTGCTTCGTCTCGAAGCGGACGTCGTCGAAGATGTAGAACTCGGCCTCGGGACCGAAGTAGCAGGTGTCGGCGATGCCGGTGCCGCGCAGGTAGTCCTGGGCCTTGCGCGCGATGTTGCGCGGGTCGCGGCTGTAGGGCTCGCCCGTCAGCGGGTCGTGCACGAAGAAGTTCAGGATCAGCGTCTTGTGCTGACGGAACGGGTCCACGACGGCGGTGCTCGGGTCCGGCAGCAGGAGCATGTCGGACTCGTGGATCTCCTGGAAGCCGCGGACCGACGACCCGTCGAACATCAGCCCGTCGGTGAAGACGTTCTCGCCGAAGCTCTCGACGGGGAAGGTGAAGTGCTGCATCTTGCCCGGCAGGTCCACGAACCGGCAGTCGACGAATCGAACACCTTCGTTCCTGATGTAGCTCAGGACCTCTTCGGCGCTGCTGAACATCCAGCCTCCTCAGGGCGGTTCTCGGCTTCCCCGACGGTATGTCCGCGCCGTTTCCCGACCATGTCTCGTATGTTTCCGCTGTGTTACGGGTCACATCGGGCCTCCCCATGGGAGCCGCGTCCGAACCTCCGGAAGGACGGGATAGCGTGGGGGCATGAGCGGTGGTAAGGCGGCCGGGCCGCGGTGGACGCAGACGTGGCTCGGCGGGGCGCGCTCGGCCGGGGTCGATCTCGGCGAGCCCGGGAAGCGGATCGGCCTGCCCGAGAGCGGCAGCGGCTCCGTCGCGCCCTACGGCCGCCGGCTCCTCGCCCTGTTCGTCGACTGGGGCCTGTCGATGCTGGTCGCGAGCCTGCTCGCACGCTCGTTCGGGTGGGACCCCGCCGAGCGCAGCACCTGGACGCTGCTCATCTTCGGCCTGCAGGCGTGGGTGCTCACCGCGTTCCTCGGCACGACGATCGGCAAGCGGCTGTGCGGCATCCGGGTGGCCCGGCTGGACGGGCGCCCCGTCGGCCTCGGCTGGGCCCTCGCGAGGACGCTGCTGCTGCTCCTGGTCCTCCCCGCGCTGATCTGGGACCGCGACTACCGCGGCATGCACGACCGGGCGAGCAACACGGTCGTCGTCTCCAACTAGCCCGGCGCCGGCGCACCGCCGGGAACGAGAAAGCGCCCCCGAAGGGGCGCTTTTCTTTTGGGCGTCAGCGCAGTTTGGGCTTCGGGCCCTTCGGCATCTTCGCGCCCCTGGGCATCGGGCCCTTCGGCATCTGCATCGAACGGGGGAGTGCCTGGAGCCGGTCGTTCAGCTCGGCGACCTGCCCCTTGGTGAGGTTGCGGGGCAGCTTCATCAGGTGCCGCTGGAGCTTGTCGACCGGGATCTGGCCCTCGTCGTCGCCGACCTGCACGTCGTAGATCGGCACCTGCTGGGCCGCGCGGGAGATGCGCTTCTTCTCCGCGCCGAGGAGCGGGCCGACGCGGCTGCGCGGGCCCTCCGAGACGAGCACCACGCCGGCGCGCCCCACCGCGCGGTGCACCATGTCGAGGTTGCGGTTGCCGCTGACCGCCTCGGTCACCGACCAGTTGCCCCGCATGTTCTTCAGGATCGCGGCGGCGGCGCCGGGCTGACCGGCGATCACCTTGTACTGCGCGCGCTGCGCCAGCTGCCCGAAGACGATCATGCCGGTGGCGAACGCGGCGAGGACGCCCAGCGGGATGAAGAACCACAGCTGGCCGATGAGCAGCCCGATGAGGATGACGACGACCAGCGCCCCGATCGCGGAGGCGAACACGATCGGCAGGGCCTTCGGGTCGGCCTGGCGGAGCACCTGGGCGACCATGCGGATCTGCTTGAGGCGCCCTGGACTCTCCTGGGCCCCGTCCGTGGGCTTTTTCGACATGCGTCCCAGGATAGTCCGGTCGGACGGCCGTCCCGACAGCCGGTCGTCAGCCGCGCGCGGAGACGGCCTGCTTGTAGAGGCGGCCGGCGCGGTAGCTGGAGCGCACCAGCGGCCCGGACATCACGCCCGCGAAGCCGATCTCCTCGGCCTCGGCCGCCAGCTCGACGAACTCCTCGGGCTTGACCCAGCGCTCCACCGGGTGGTGGCGGGGGCTCGGCCGCAGGTACTGGGTGATCGTGATGAGCTCGCAGCCGGCCTCGTGCAGGTCGCGCAGCGCCTGCGAGACCTCCTCGCGGGTCTCGCCCATGCCGAGGATCAGGTTCGACTTGGTGACCAGGCCGTCCTCGCGCGCCCGGGTGATGACCTCCAGGGAGCGCTCGTAGCGGAACCCGGGACGGATCCGCTTGAAGATCCGCGGAACGGTCTCCACGTTGTGCGCGAGCACCTCGGGCCGGGACGAGAACACCTCGGCGAGCTGCTCGGGGACGGCGTTGAAGTCGGGGATCAGCAGCTCGACGCCGCAGCCGGGGACCGCCGCGTGGATCCGCCGGACGGTCTCGGCGTACAGCCAGGCGCCGCCGTCCTCCAGGTCGTCGCGGGCGACGCCGGTGACGGTCGCGTACTTCAGCCCCATCGTGGCGACGGACTCGGCGACGCGGCGCGGCTCGTCACGGTCCAGCGCGGCGGGCTTGCCGGTGTCGATCTGGCAGAAGTCGCAGCGCCGGGTGCACTGGTCGCCGCCGATGAGGAACGTGGCCTCGCGGTCCTCCCAGCATTCGAAGATGTTGGGGCAGCCGGCCTCCTGGCACACCGTGTGCAGGCCCTCGGACTTCACCAGGCCGGTGAGCTCGCGGTACTGCGGGCCCATCTTCATCCGGGTCTTGATCCACTCGGGCTTGCGCTCGATCGGGGTCTGGCTGTTGCGCGCCTCGACGCGCAGGAGCTTGCGTCCCTCAGGTGTCACCGTCGTCACGGGTCCCAGGGTACGTCGCGATCAGCGGTACCGGCACACCGGCGGCACGCCGGAGGGAGCAGCATCGAAGCCGTATCGGACCGATCTCGAACGTATGACGGTACTCCGCCGGTGCAGCCGATTCGCGTGTTTCGGCCATCTCCGCCAATGGATCTCTCTAGGGTGACTCCCTGTCGTCACGCAACAGCTCAGCAGGAGGACCACCGTGGGTCTGGCAATGTCGTACCTCAGGGTGCCGCCCGTGCTGGAGGGAGAGCCCGACCCCGGCCGGATCGCGCGCCACGTCTTCGGCGACGCGAACTGGCGGCGGCGCGGCTCGGCCGTGCTGTTCGAGCTCGGCTGGGCGTGGCAGGCGATGCACTACCTCGTCACCGGCGACCCGTGGGAGGGCCGCCAGCCCGAGGCCGACGTCGTGTGCGGCGGCCGGCTGCTCACCGAGGACGGCGCCGACGAGCTCGGCATGGACGTGATCTATCTCGCCCCCGAGCGGGTCAAGCCCGCCGCCGACCACCTGGCCGCGACGCCGTTCGCCGCGATCGCGGGACGCTTCGACCCGCCCGCGATGGTCCGGGCGGGCGTCCAGGACGCCGGGCGGCTGGACGACGCGGCCCGCGAGCGGGTCTTCCAGCCCGCCTACGCGGGGCTGGGCGAGTTCTTCCGGCTCGCCGCGACCGAGGGCCAGGCCGTCTACAAGGTGATGGCCTGACCGAGGATCCCGAGCTGCGCCGTGGTGCGGTGGAACGTCTCCGCCGCGCCCAGCGCCCCGGCCAGGTGCCGTTCGACCAGCGGGACGACCTCGGCGACCGTCACCTGCCGGCCCAGCTCGCGGCTGAGGTTGGTCGACCCGACGTCGCGGATCCCGCAGGCGACGATCTTGTCGAACCAGCCCATGTCGTTGTCGCAGTTGAGCATGAAGCCGTGCATCGCGACGCCGCGCGCCACCCGGATCCCGATCGAGCCGATCTTGCGGTCGGGGGTCCCGCGGACCCACAGCCCGCTGCGCCCCTCCACCGTCTCCGTCTCCAGCCCGAGGTCGGCGCAGACGTCCATCATCATCCGCTCCAGGAGCCGCACGTAGCCGACGACGTCCACCGGGTCGGGCAGCCGGACGATCGGGTAGCCGGTGAGCTGCCCCGGACCGTGCCAGGTGATCTTCCCGCCGCGGTCGACGTCGACGACCGGGGCGCCGGGGTCGCCGAACGGCCGGTCGAGCGCCTCCGTCCGCTTGCCCGCCGTGTAGACGGGCCGGTGCTCCAGCAGCAGGACGGTGTCGGGGATCGCGTCGTCCACCCGCAGCGCGTGGGTGCGCTTCTGCAGCTCCCACCCGTCCTCGTAGGGGACGGCCGCCTCGCCGAACCCCGCGTGCACGACCACCAGCTCGCGTACGTCCACATCGCTCACACGGGCCAGCTTATGCCGTGATCGCCCGGACCGCTCCTCAGAAGGCGGCGAGCAGCCGGGGCTCCAGCCGGTACTCCTTGGCCGTGCCCGGGCCGTCAGGCTCGATCCTGTAGGCGCCCGCCTCCCGGCGGTAGGAGACGGCCTGCACGAACTCGGTGCCGACGTAGTGCAGGCCGACCGCCTCGTCGGCCGCGTACCCGCCCGGCAGGGTCCCCTCGCCGACGAGCTGCTGGAGCAGCGGCCGCCGCTGCGGGTCGCTGTCGTAGTGGACGCCGCACGAGTACGGCAGGAAGCCGAGGCCGTCGGTGAGGGGGCGCAGCTGCGGCCCGAACGAGTCGGTGTTGCCGCCGGCGTGCCAGCACAGCGCGCCCGCGCTCTGCCCGGACAGCACGACGCCCTCCTGCCACGCCTCGCGCATGATCTCGTCGAGGCCGTGCAGCCGCCACAGCGCCAGCAGGTTCGCGACGCTGCCGCCCGACACGTACAGCAGGTCCTGGGCGAGCAGGTGCGCCCGGACGTCCGCGACGTTCGGCATCGGGAACAGCGCGAGATGGCTGACCTCGGCGTCCATCGAGGAGAACGCGGCGTAGGAGCGCGCGATGTACTCGGCGCCGTCGCCGACGGCCGTCGTCAGGAAGCACACCCGGGGGCGGTCCTGGCCGGTCAGGTCGAACGCGTAGCGCAGCAGCGGGCTCGGGGCCAGGCCCTCCCGGCCGTCGGGCACGAAGGTGCCCCCGCCGATCGCGAGGATGTGCGGCTGTCCGTCGGTGCTCATGCATCCCCCTCGTAGGCCGTCCGTCTGATTGTCACCGTATGACTACCGAACGGGATCGGGCGGGACTTTGACGATTCTTGGGACTCACAGGACGGCGGCGACCGCCGCGTCGACGTCCTCGTGCGCGAACCGGAAACCGGCCTCCAGCAGCCGGCGCGGCAGGACCCGCTGGCTGACCAGCGGCCCCTCGTCGGCGAAGCCGCCGAGGGCGGCGCGCAGCGCGAACTTCGGGACCGGCAGCCGCGCCGGCCGGTGCAGGGCGCGGCCGACCGCCTTGGTGTAGGCGTCGTTGGTGACCGGGTTCGGGGCGGTGAGGTTGACCGGTCCGGCGATCTCGGTGTCGATGAGGAACCGCAGCGCCGCGACCTCGTCGGGGAGGGAGATCCAGCTCGTCCACTGCCGGCCGTCGCCGAGGTCGCCGCCGAGGCCGAACCTGAACAGCGGGAGGGTGCGCCCGAGGACGCCGCCCTCGCGGGCCAGCACGACGCCCGTCCGCGGGTGGACGACCCGGACCCCGGCCTCGCGCGCGGGCGCGGCCGCGGCCTCCCAGTCGCGGACGACGTCGGCGAGGAAGCCCTCTCCGGCGGGGGAGTCCTCGTCGGCCTCGCGGTCGCCGGTGTCGCCGTAGTAGCCGATCGCCGACCCGCAGACGAGCACGCGGGGCCGGGGCGAGGCCGCCGCGATCGCCTCGGCGAGCGTGCGGGTGCCGACCAGGCGGCTGTCGCGGATCTTCTGCTTGTACGCCTTCGTCCACGGCCGGTCGCCGACCCCGGCGCCCGCCAGGTGCACGACGGCGTCGGCGCCCTCCAGCGACTCCTTGTCGACGCAGCCGTCGGCCGGCGACCAGCGCGCCTCGTCGGGGCGGGACGGCTCCCGGCGCACCAGCCGGACGACGTCGTGGCCGTCCTCGCGAAGCGACTGCACCAGCGCCGAGCCGATGAGGCCCGACGAGCCCGTGACGGTGACCCTCATACCCCCAGCGTAGAGGGACGGCGCCGCCGGACGCCGACACTCCCGGGCGGGTCCCGCGTTTCCCCGGACGCGCCGGACCCCGCCGGCGCTGCGGGCGCGGCGGGGTCCGGTGGACGTGCGGGAGGGGTCAGAGGCCGAGGTCGGCCTCGAAGTTGCCCTCCTCCAGGCGGTGCTTGACCGTGGCGAGGAAGCGGGCCGCGTCCGCGCCGTCGATCAGGCGGTGGTCGTAGGTCAGCGCCAGGTAGACCATCGACCGGACCGCGATGACCTCGCCCAGCTCCGGGTCGTCGATGACGGCCGGGCGCTTGACGACGGCGCCGGTGCCGAGCATGGCGACCTGCGGCTGGTTGAGGATCGGCGTGTCGAACAGGGCGCCGCGGCTGCCGGTGTTGGTCAGCGTGAACGTGCCGCCGGCCAGCTCGTCCGGGCTCACCTTGTTGGTGCGGGTGCGCTCGGCGATGTCGGCGATCCGCTGCGCGAGGCCGCCGAGGTTGAGCTGGCCCGCGTTGTGCACGACCGGGACCATCAGGCCGCGCTCGGGCACGTCGACGGCGATGGAGAGGTTCTCCACCTCGTGGTAGGTGACCTCGTTGGTCTCGCCGTTGATGACCGCGTTCAGCTTCGGGTGGGCCTTGAGGGCCTCGACCGTCGCCAGCGCGAAGAACGGCATGAACGACAGCTTGACGCCCTCGCGGGCCTGGAAGTCGGCCTTGGCCTGCTCCCGCAGCCGCGCGATCTTGGTGATGTCCACCTCGACCACGGTGGTGAGCTGCGCGGACACCTGCAGCGACTCGACCATGCGGCGGGCGATCGTCTGCCGCATCCGCGACATCTTCTCGGTCCGGCCGCGCAGCGCCATCTGCTCGGCGGGGGCGCCGGCGGGCGCCGGGGCGGCGTGCCGTCCGGCGGGCGCCTGGGCCGGGGCGGGCGCGGGCGCGGCGGGGGCGGCGGGCGCGGCCTTCTGCTGGGCGGCCTGCTGCGCGGCGCGGGCCGCCTCCAGGACGTCCTGCTTGCGGATGCGGCCGCCGACGCCGGTGCCCTTGACCGTGCCGAGGTCGACGCCGTGCTCGGCCGCGAGCTTGCGGACCAGCGGCGTGACGTACGGGCCGTCGCCCGGCTCCGCCTGCTGCTGGGCGGGCTGGGCCGCCGG
>NZ_JBEUPA010000035.1:0-60652 GCF_040492065.1 Actinomadura sp. NPDC000929
CGGCGGAACGGGCGGGCGCGGCGCCGGCTGCGGGCCGGGCCTGGGCGCACCGCCCTGGCCGCCCTGGCCGCCGGGACCGCCCGGAACGCCGGGGCCACCCTGGCCACCGGGACCGCCCTGGCCACCGGGACCCGGACGGGGCCCAGCGGGCCGCGGACCCGGACGGGGCCCGGGGCGGGCACCCTGAGAATCGGAACCGCCGCCGGACGAACCCGGACGCGGCGGTGCGGACGGGCGCGGACCCGGCTTCTTGGGCGCGCTCCGTCGGTCGCCCTGCTTGGGGGCGGATGAAGAATTTGAGAAGGCTTCTGTCAGCCTGCGAACGACCGGCGCCTCAATCGTGGAGGACGCCGACCGTACGAACTCGCCCATTTCCTGGAGCTTGGCCATGACGACCTTGCTCTCTACTCCGAACTCCTTGGCGAGTTCATAAACCCGGACCTTCGCCACTGCACTCCCTACTCGGTCCGGGGGTGCGGCCTCCGGACCGTCGCTAACTTGCCGTACTCATCGCGGCGTGCTCATCGAGCGCTCATAGCAATCTCGACCTGCTTCCGACTAGACGTCGCTTACCATTCGGCCATCCTGCTGCTGCGCGGCAAGGGCCGCAAGTCGCTCCCGCAGCGGACCGGCGTCGAGCGGGCCCTGCAGGCGGAACGCCCGCGGGAACGCCCGGCGCCGCTCTGCGAGTGCGAGACACTCCGGATCGGGATGCATATGCGCACCCCGTCCCGGCAGCCGCCCGCGAGGATCGGGGACGATGACGCCCTCGACCACCACCAGGCGCAGCAAGTCGGACTTGACCGTGCGAACCCGGCAACCCACGCACGTGCGAACAGCGGCCGCCGGGCCACGTCCCATGAGTCTACCGCGCCGAGGCGTCGGCGGGGCCTGTCGCATGTTCTCCTGACGCGGAAGATCCGGATTCGCCGGTTCCGGCGCTGTTCGGGGGCGTCTGTACGGGCTCGGTGTCGGACCGGATGTCGATCCGCCAGCCGGTGAGCCGGGCGGCGAGCCGGGCGTTCTGCCCTTCCTTGCCGATCGCGAGGGACAGCTGGTAGTCGGGCACCACCACCCGGGCGACCCGGGCGTCGGCGTCGACCACCTCGACACTCGAAACACGTGCCGGGGACAGGGCATTCCCGACGAACTCCGCCGGGTCCTCCGACCAGTCCACGATGTCGATCTTCTCGCCGTGCAGCTCACCCATCACGTTGCGCACGCGGCTGCCGAGCGGGCCGATGCACGCTCCCTTGGCGTTCACCCCGGACTTGCGCGAGCGAACCGCGATCTTGGTGCGGTGGCCGGCCTCCCGGGCGATCGCCGCGATCTCCACGGTGCCGTCGGCGATCTCCGGGACCTCCAGCGCGAACAGCTTGCGGACGAGGTTCGGGTGGGTGCGCGACAGCTGCACCGACGGGCCGCGGTGGCCCTTGCGGACCTGCACCACGTAGGCGCGCAGCCGCTCGCCGTGCTCGTAGCGCTCGCCGGGCACCTGCTCCTGCGGCGGCAGGACCGCCTCGATCTTGCCGAGGTCGACCAGCACGCTGCGCGGGTCCTTGCCCTGCTGGATGATGCCGCTGACGATGTCGCCCTCGCGGCCCGCGTACTCGCCGAAGGTCAGCTCGTCCTCGGCGTCGCGCAGGCGCTGGAGGATCACCTGCTTGGCGGTGGTCGCGGCGATGCGGCCGAACCCCGTCGGGGTGTCGTCGTACTCGCCGACGGCGTTGCCCTCGTCGTCGGTCTCGGTCGCCCACACGGTCACGTGGCCGCTCTGCCGGTCGAGCTCGACGCGCGCCTTCGGCGCCGCGCCCTCCGTCCGGTGGTAGGCGATCAAAAGGGCGTCTTCGATGGCCTTGACGGCCACGTCGAGCGAGATGTCCTTCTCGCTCTCCAGGCCCCGAAGGGCGGTCATGTCGATGTCCACGAGGTTCCCCCCTCTAGTCCGGCTGCGCCGGAGAACGCGATTCCTCGGCCGGCGACGAAGGCGCGAACTCCACCTGCACGCGGCCGCGCCCCAGCTCGCCGAGGCCGAACCGGCGCCGCACGGTCTCCGGCCCGGCGGTCTTCCCCTTCGGGGAGGACGGCTTCCCGGCCCCACCGGCGGCCTTCCCGCCGCCGGCTCCCTTGCCCCGGCGCTTCTGGACGACGTCGATCTCCACGGCCTCGTCGTCGGCCGCCACCACGCGGCCCTCGATCTGGCCTCCCTCGGTCAGGGGGGCGACGACCAGCCGGCCGACGGCGCGGCGCCAGTGCCGCGGTTCGGTGAGGGGGCGGTCGACGCCCGGCGAGGTCACCTCCAGCACGTAGGGCGAGGAGCCCATGACGTCGGACCCGTCGAGCAGCTCGGACGTCGTCTCGCTCAGGCGGGCGATGGCGTCGAGGCCGATCCCGCCGTCGGCGTCGACGACGACCCGGACGAGCCGGCGGCGGCCCGCGGGCCGCACGTCGACCTCCTCCAGGTCGTAGCCCGCCTCGGCGATCGCGGGCGCGAGCAGCCTGCTGAGGGCGGCGGCGGCCGCGTCGCGGCTCGGCCGGGCGGCGTCGCGCGGCGGGGCCGCCTCCTCCTGCCGGCCGCGCCTCCCCAGAGCGCGGCCGCCACGGGACTCGACGCTCATGGGGTCCTCCTCCTGTTGTGCGCCTGCGATGTCTGTCGTGCGCCTGGCGGCGGCGGGGCCGCCGCTCGTCCGCCGACACCTCAAGACTATCGACAGCCGGGGACCGCAGCGGTCTTTCCGGCGCCTCTCCGGCGCGGCGGATATGGAATGCTTGAGCTGGCCTGATGGGCGCGTCCTGAGACCGCCGCCGCAGCGGGCCGCCGCCACCTCCGCAACCGGGTGAGGAGACTCCCTTTGCCAGAGGCCGCACCGCCGCCGGGGCAGGCGATGTCACGCTCGACGCAGGCGCTGTCACGCCGTGCGCTGCTGGGCCGGGCCGCGCTGCTGGGCGGCGGTGCGCTGCCGGTACTGCCGTGGATCGCGTCCTGCACGGCGGAGGCCGCCCCCGCGCCCGAGGACGTGCCGGTGCTGGTGGGCGCGATCGCCGCCGAGCAGAACCTGATCGCCTCGTACGAGGCGGCGCGGTCGTCGAACGCTTCCCAGGCCACGCGGCTCGATCCCGTCCTCGCCCATCACCGCAGGCATCTGGCCGTCCTGAGGCGGCACTACGTCGCGGGCTCGGGGAACCGGGCGGGCGAGGGCGGCGCCGTCCCCTCCCCCGTCGCGGCGTCGGTCCCCGCGGGCGCCGCGGGCCTCGCGGCCCTCCGCGACATGGAGGACCGCGCCGCGCGGGGGCGCATGGCCGACGCCGCCAAGGCCGGTCCGGCGCTCGCGCAGCTGCTGGCCAGCATCGGGGCCTGCGAGGCCGGCCACGCCATGACCGTCAAGGGCGGTGCGCCGCCCGTCCGGTCGAGGTCGGACGCCGAGGCCCTGCAGACCGCGCTGGCCGCCGAGCACGCGGCCGTCTACGGGTACGGGGTGCTCGGGGCCCGCCTGCGGGGCACGCTCCAGCAGACCGCGAAGGACCTGTGGAACGTGCACCGCGCCCGCCGCGACCAGCTGGTCTCGGTCCTGTCGGTCGCGCCGGTCGCCGCGGCGTCCGCCTACAGGCTGCCGGTCCAGGTCACCTCCGCCCGCGCGGCCGCGCAGCTCGCGGCGGCCCTGGAGAGCGCCCTCGTGCCGGCCTACGTCGGTCTCGCGGGCGCCTCCTCCCCCGACCTGCGCGCGTTCGCGGCCGACAGCGCGCAGCGGGCCTCGGCGTGGGCGGCGCGCTGGCGGTCCAGGTCGGGTTCCGCGGCGCCGCCGGAGGCGTTCCCCGGGCTGCCGTCCGCGGCGCTGTCCCCTCGCCCCGAACCGGGTGAGTGATCTTCGGCACGACGGGAACGAACGGCCCGATCAGCGACGTTGATCCCATCGCGGGATGACTTCGGGGGAGGGAGCCCACGTGACCACGAATCCGCAGGCGGGCAGGACGAGCGCCCTCGACGAGCTGCGGGCCGCCTACCACGAGCAGCTGACGCGGCTGGCGGCCGAGCGCGACGCCGCGCGGCGCCAGGCGCGCAGGGCGCAGGCGCAGGCGGACGTCGCGCGGGCCGATCTCGCCAGCCTCAAGAGCCGCGTCGGGGAGCTGCTGAACGCCGCCGCGCGGCACCTTCCGGATCTTCCTCCGGTGGAGGGTCCGGACGCGCCGGAGCTGCCCGCCGCCCAGGAGGCGCGGGCCCTGCCCGCCGCTCCGGCCGATCCCGATCCGGAGCCTCCGGCCGAGAGCGGCGAGACGCCCGCGGACCGCGCGGCGCGAGCGGCCTGACCGGGCTGGAACGCCCGTCCGGGGACCGCGCGGAGGCCGCCTGACGCGTCCGTCACGGCGGTCTTCGCCCCCGGGGTCCAGTAGGGTCCACCAAATGACCGCGTACGGCCTTCTCGTCTCCCCCTCGCACAACCGGGTCTATGCCCAGGCCGCCGCCGACCTGGTCAAGGCGGAACTGGCGGTGTTCAGCGAACGGGCTCTCGGCGGGCGCGTCCGCGACATCGAGGAGACCGCGATCGGCGGCGTCCCCTATGTGACGTTCTCCGCCGACGTGCTGACGGAGCAGGACGTGCGCCTCCTGTCGAACCTGTCGTCGCTCTACGCGCTCTTCCAGATCGAGGGCGACCTGCTCCGCCCGGTCGCGCTCCAGCCGCTGGACCTGTTCGGCAGCGACCTGCTCACCATCCAGAAGTACTCGGGCAAGACCAACGAGTACTTCACCAAGCTGCTGCTGAACGTCACGGCGATGGCGACCGACTCGCCCCTGGACCTGGTGACCGGGCGTCCCCGCGTCTTCGACCCGATGTGCGGGCGGGGGACGACCCTCAACCAGGCGATGATGTACGGGCTGGACGCCGCCGGGATGGACATCGACGGCAAGGACTTCGACGCCTACGCGGCCTTCATCAAGACCTGGCTGAAGAACAACCGGGTCAAGCACCAGGCCGAGATCACCAACGTGCGCCGCGAGAAGGCCGTCCTCGGGCGCCGCCTGCACGTGACGCTCGGCGCGTCCAAGGAGCGCTACAAGAGCGGCGAGACGATGGAGATCACCGTCGTGAACGCCGACTCGCTGGGCGCGGGCAGGTTCTTCCGCCCGGCGTCGTTCGACCTGATCGTGACCGACGCCCCCTACGGCGTCCAGCACGGCAGCCGGCCGAAGGGGGCGCAGCCCGGCCGCAGGGGCGGGCCCCAGCTGTCGCGCAGCCCCGTGGAGCTGCTGACGTCCGCCGTGCCCGAGTGGACGCGGCTGCTGCGTCCGGGCGGCGCCGTCGGCATCTCCTGGAACACCTTCGTCGGCCGCCGTGAGCAGCTCGCCGAGATCCTCGCGGCCAGCGGCCTGGACGTCCGGGACTCCGACGCCTACCGCGGCTTCCGCCATCGCGTCGACCAGGCCATCTCCCGCGACCTCATCGTGGCCGCCAAGCCGTCAGGCTGAGTGCCACCGCTCCACGTGCGGGAGCAGTTCCTCCAGCTCGTGGATGACGGCGTCGGCCGGCGTGAGGCCCGGGCGCTCGAAGGCGTGGGTGGTCTGGTGCCGGATCAGGACGGCCCGCAGGCCGGCCGCCTTGGCTCCGTGGATGTCGTCGAACGGGCGGTCGCCGACGAAGACGCAGGAGCCCGGGTCGGTGGCGCCGACGGCGTCCATGGCGGCGCGGAACGCCTCGGCGTGCGGCTTCGTCCAGGGGATCTCGCTGGAGTAGACGGCGCCGTCGAGCATGTCGAGGACGTCGTCGCGGGCGAAGACGCGCTCGTGCCACTCGCGGGTCCAGATGGTGTTGGACAGCACGCCGATCCTGATGCCGCGCTCGCGGAGGGCGGTGAACAGGCCGGGGACGGCGGGGTCGGTGTGGGTGTGCGGGGTCCACGTCTCGAAGTGGGTGTCCAGGAGGGCCTCGGTCGGCTCCACCCCGGCCATCGCGAACGCCTCGGCGAGCGTGGCGCTGCGGTGCTCCTCGGTGCCGCGGCGCCACAGCTCGTCCTCGGCGGCGACGAGGGCCGCGACGGTCTTCTCGACGGCGTCCGGCGGGAGGTGGGCGGCGCAGACGGTGCGCCAGATGTCGGCGAGTTCGAGGTCGTGCCAGGGGGTCAGCGTGCCGCCCCAGTCGAAGATCACAGCTTGTACGCCCATGCCCCGGATCGTAACCATCGGGGCGCGACCGACGATCACCTTTTCGACGCGGTGGTCGTCCGGAGGGCGCGACCGGGGCCACCCGATGTCCGGTCAAGGGAGCCCTCCATGCGCAGACCCCTGCTCGCCGCCCTGTTGTCCGCCGTGCTCGTGGGCACGGCGGTCCCGGCGGCGGCCGATCCGATCCCCGACGGCCCCGGCAGAGGGCTCGTCCCGGCCTACGTCGGAGCGCCCGCCACTCCGGCCCCTCTGGCGGGGCGGCCCGTCCCGGCCAACCCGCACCAGGGTCCGGTGGGGACGTCGTCCATGCACGCCGACAGTTACGCCTCCGACACCTATCCGTTCCTGGGGCCGCTCGGCCGCGATCCGCAGGTGCTCGCCGAGGCCAAGGGCGGCGGGCTGCCGGGGCTGTGCTCGACGGTGACGTTCGCCCGCCGGACGGGCCTGATCGTCGCGCAGTGCACCCGCGGGCAGAACCTCACGCTGCGGCTGATCGACCCGAGGACGCTGAAGGACCTCGCGACCTACGAGCTGCCGCCCAGGCCGTCCACCGTCCAGGCGGTGTTCTCGCTGAACCTCGACACGGTGTTCACCGACACCTCGGGCGGGGCGTACTACTACCTGGACCCGCAGGACCGCGCGGTGCTGGCGGACTCGTCCTTCCATCTGCGCCGGTTCGCGCACGAGAAGGGTCCGGACGGCGCCTGGCGCTTCACGGTCACCGACGACTGGGACCTGCGCGGCCACCTCCCCCACGACTGCGCCACCTGGACGAACCCGTGGCCGAAGGGGGAATGCGACCCCGTCACCGCGGTCGGGCCCGACTGGAACGGCCTGATCTGGTGGATCACGAGGGGCGGCCGCGTCGGCACGGTGGACCCCGGGTCGGGGGCCGTCCGGATGGCGCGGCTGGCGGGCGAGGGCGTCCAGAACTCGTTCGCGGCCGCGGAGAACGGCGTCTCGGTCGTGTCCGACCACGCGCTCTACCGGATGCGGGCCGGCGCGGACGGGACCCCGGAGATCGTCTGGCGGCAGCCGTACGACCGGGGCAGCGGGCGCAAGCCCGGGCAGATCGACCAGGGGTCCGGGACGACCCCCACGTTCTTCGGCGACGGCTACGTGGCCGTCACCGACAACGCGGACGACCGCATGCACGTGATCGTCCGCCGAGCGGAGGACGGCGGGCTCGTCTGCCAGGTCCCGGTGTTCGGAAGCGGGGCCAGCGCGACGGACAACTCGCTCATCGGCTACGGCCGCAGCCTGTTCGTCGAGAACAACTACGGCTACCGCAACTTCTTCGACCTGCCGCCGGGCGGGTCGTCGGTGGGCGGGGTCAGCCGCGTGGACGTGAAACCGGACGGGACGGGCTGCGAGACGGTCTGGACGAGCGCGGAGCGCTCACCGTCCACCGTCTCCAAGGTCTCCGTGCCCGCGGGGCTGCTCTACCTCTACACGAAGGAGCCGCGCCGGGACCTCATCGACGCCTGGTACCTGACCGCGGTGGACGTCCACACGGGCCGGACGGCCTACAAGGTGCTCACCGGCACGGGCAAGTGGTTCGACAACAGCTGGGCGCCGGTCACCCTCGGCCCGGACGGGACCGCGTACGTGGGCGTCGTCGGCGGCCTCGTCGCCGTCCGCGACCGGGAGTAGGGCGCCGGGCATCGGGGATACCGGTCCGATCAGCGAACCCGAACCGGACCGGGAGGAGTCATGAGGGCACGCGAGCCCGGTGAGTCCCGCGACTTCCGCGAGGACATCGATGACATGGGAGACAACACCCAGGACGAGCAGATCGCCCTGACCGAGGAGTACGTGAACGACCCGCCCGAGGAGCTGCGGATCGAGGAGCCCGAGGAGAGCCGCGACGGCCTCGGCGTCACCGAGTACGAGCGGCAGGCCGCGAGGGAGGGCGACGAGGAGCGCCCGACGCCGATCACGCCGGCCGAGGAGGACGCGGTCAATCCCACCCGCAGGCCGTGACCACGACGGCGGCGCCCGCACCGGTCACCCGGCGCGGGCGCCGCCGTCGTCCCGGCGCGGGCGCCGCAGTCGTCCCGGCGCGGGCGCCGCAGTCGTCCCGGCGCGGGCGCCGCAGTCGTCCCGGTGCGGGGTGCGCCCCGGAGCGTGCCGGGCCTTTGCCGCTCGCGATGGCGCCCTTTCCGTAAGAGCGGGCATCAATCAGGGCAGAACAGAATGCCGGGACATCAGACGATCATCCGGCAGAGCACTGCGACAGGTCTTCGAACCGCCCGCTGACCACGACCTCGCGACGGACGTGGCGCAAGTCACTTTGCGATTTGTTTCGGCTCCCCGGGGAATGTCCTACCCGGACCGTAGGTTGCGCATGGCGGGCGAGCTTGCGAGGTGACCGGGACATGTACGACACAGTCACGGCACCGGTCCATCCCCCGGCCGTAGCCGACCCGCCGTCCCCCCTCCCGAACCGCCCTGACGAGGAGGCTCCGGCGCGCCCGTGGTGGCGGCGCAGGGCCGGCCTGATCGTCCAGTGGGCGCTGCTTTTCGGCGCCCTCGCCGCCCTCCCCCTCTACCGCGACGAACTCCCCGATCTCGGCGCCGTCTGGCGGGCGGCCTCGCACGCCGACCCGGGATGGCTGACCATGGTCGTCCTCGCCGTGGCGGGCTCGATGGGCGCGTTCGCCCGGCTCCAGCGCCGGCTGCTGCGCGTCGGCGGGCTGCGGATGCGGCTGCGCCGCGCGTTCGCGATCACCTACGCGGGCAACGCCCTGTCCACGACGCTGCCGGCGGGCCCGGCCGTGAGCGTGGTCTACACGTTCCGGCAGTTCCGCCGCGCGGGCGCCTCGGCGCAGCTCGCCACCGCGGTGATCCTGGCCGGCGGAGTGATCACCACCACGGCCTACTCCCTGATCGCCCTCCTGGCGCTGGTGGCCGAGCCCGACGCGCGCGGCTTCGCGCTGCTCGCCCTCTCCGTCCCGCTGGCCCTGGCCGCGCTGCTCGTCCCCGCGCTGCGGTGGCGCCCGCTGCGCGCCCTGCTGACGGCGCCGCTGCGCCGCGCCTACCGGGCCGCGCTCGCCCATCCGACGATCGCTCCGTACGCGGAGCGGCTGCCCGCCGCCCGCGACCTCCTGCGCCCTACCCTGCGCGACTGGGCCGCGCTCGCCGCGCTGGCCCTGCTGAACTGGGTGTTCGACATCCTGGCGCTGCTGTCGGCCTCGCACGCGGTCGGCATCGACGTCGCCCCGAACGGCGTCGCCCTCACCTACTTCGCGGCCCAGGCGGCGGGCAGCCTGCTCCCGCTGCTGCCCGGCGGCCTCGGCGCCATCGAGGGCAGCATGGCCGCGTCCCTGGTCGCGTTCGGCGCGACGCTGTCACCCGCCGCCGCGGCCGTCGGCCTGTACCGGCTCGTGTCGTACTGGGCGGTCGTCGCGGTCGGCTGGATGGCCTGGTTCGGGCTGCACGAGGGTCCGCGCGTCCCGGCCCGCGCCAGGGCGCACCTGGCCGGCGCCGGCCGCCTGATCATGGACGGCATGTCCGCGGCGGCGCTCCTCACCCCCTACGCCGCCGTCCCGGCGAAGGCCCCGGCCGAGGCTCCGCGGCCGTAGATCCCCCCTCCGTCCGAGGACCTAGGCCGGACGGGACCTTCGACCGAGATCGCCGCCCAGGGGAATCAGCGCACCGCGGCGAGGGCTTTAGTGGACATCGATCAGTGGACATCGACGCACTCCCGCCCACGGAACGGACCCCAATGCACGGATCGCCCGACCGCCCGTCCGGCCCTTCGGCGACCGGCCTCGACCCGGCCGCGTTCCGGTCGGTGCTCGGCAGGTTCCCGACCGGCGTGGTCGCCGTCACCGCCCTCGATCCCGCGTCGGGCCGCCCGGCGGGCCTGGCCGTGAACTCGTTCACGTCCGTCTCCCTCGACCCGCCCCTCGTGGCGTTCTGCGTGGCGCACACCAGCACGACATGGCCGGTCATGCGGACCGCCGCGCGCCTGTGCGTCAACATCCTGGCCGAGTCGCAGCAGGACGTCTCCGAGCGGCTCGCCTTCGGGAGCGGTCCGGAGAAGTTCGCCGGCGTCTCCTGGACGCACGGGCCCGGCGGCGCCCCGTTGATCGACGGCGCGGTGGCGTGGATCGAGTGCTCGGTCGAGCAGGAGCACCTCGCCGGCGACCATCTGATCGTCGTCGCCCGCGCCCACGACCTGGCGGAGCACCGGGACGAAGGCCCCCTGGTCTTCTACGGGGGCCGCTACGGCGCCTTCACGCACTTCACACCGTCTCGGGGGCTCTGAGCCGGGTCAGGACCTGGACGGGGTCGGCCAGGACCTCGGCGAACGCGAACTCGGCGGCGCCGACCAGGGTCGTGTCGTCGCCCAGGGTGGCGGTGCGGAGCTTGACCTTCTCGCGGGGGGCGGCGAGGGCGCTGGTCGCCAGGACGCTGCGGATCTGCGCGGCGGCGCCCAGGAAGATGTCGCGGAGCGTGCCGCCGAAGATGACCAGGCCGGGGTTGAAGAGGTTCACGAGGTTGGCGACCCCGAGGCCGAGCCAGTTGCCGACGCGGTGCAGCGCCTCCCGGGCCTTGATGTCGCCGGCGTCGGCGGCGGCGACGATGGCGCGGACCGCGTCGCGTCCCGGCTGGCCGGGGACCTCCTCGCGGCCGGCGAGGTCGAGCAGCGTGCGCTCCCCCACCTCGGCCTCCAGGCAGCCCTTCGAGCCGCAGGCGCAGGGCCGGCCGCCGGGGTTGATCACCATGTGCCCGATCTCGCCGCCGAACCCCTCGTCGCCGCCGAGCAGCCGGCCGTGCGCGATGATGCCGCCGCCGACGCCCACGTCGCCGTGCAGGTAGATGAGGTTGTCGCAGTTCACCCCCGCGCCGCGCTCGTGCTCGGCGACCGCGCCGAGGTTGGCGTCGTTGCACACCGAGACGGGGATGCCGAGGCCGAGGCGGCGGGACAGGGCGTCGCCGAGGCGCAGCCCGCCCACGTCCAGGTTCGGCCCGAACATGATCGAGTCGTCGGAGCGGCGGACGGTGCCGGGGAACCCGAGGGCGGCGCCGACGCAGACGGCGTCGCGCTCGGCCTTGCGGACCAGGGAGCGTGCGCCCGCCACGAGCACGCCGAGCAGGTCGGCGGGATCGGAGCCGCGGGCCCGGACGCCCTCGCGCCGGTCCAGCACGACGCCGCCGAGGCCGACGCGCGCGACGACGAGCCGGTCGACGCCGACCTCGAACGCCAGCACGTAGACGCGGGTGGACTCGGGCCGCACCACGAGCGAGGGCCGACCGGCGCGGCGCCCCGGACCGCGCGGCAGCTCCTCGCGGACCAGCCCGGCGGAGGTGAGGTCGGACGTCAGTGCCATGATCGTGCTGCGGTTGAGGCCGAGGGACTCGGCGAGGACGGCCCGGGAGGCGGGGCCGCGCAGGTGCACGAAGCGCAGCAGCGTCCCGAGATTGTGGCGCCGGATGTCCTCCTGTGACGGGCCCGCCTTCATCATGGGCGCAGCCCCAGCTCTCCGCTGGCGCCCGAGGTGATCAGCTCCACGACCTGCCGGTGGGTGACGTCGGCGGTGCGGACCTGCGCGACCATCCGGCCGAGGTAGAGCGCGGCGATCCGGTCGGAGACCGCGAACACGTCGTTCATGTTGTGCGAGATCAGCACGACGGCGAGGCCCTTGTCGGCGAGCCGCCGGACCATCTCCAGGACCTGCTGGGTCTGCGCGACGCCGAGCGCGGCGGCGGGCTCGTCCAGCACCACGAGCTTGCTGTCCCACAGCACGGCGCGGGCGATCGCGACGGTCTGGCGCTGCCCGCCCGACAGGTTCGAGACCCGCTGCCGGACCGAGCCCATCGTGCGCACGGCGAGGCCGGACAGCGTGGTGCGCGCCAGCTCCTCCATGAAGGTCTCGTCCAGGGCGAGGCCGCGGCGCTCCTCGCGGCCGAGGAACAGGTTCTGGACGATGTCGAGATTCTCGCAGAGGGCGAGGTCCTGGTGGACGATCTCGATGCCGAGGCGGCTGGCGTCGCGGGGGGAGCCGACCTTGACCGGCCTGCCCTCGAAGCGGTACTCGCCCTTGTCGAAGGAGTGGATTCCGCCGATGCACCTGACCAGGGTGGTCTTGCCGGCGCCGTTGTCGCCGACGAGGGCGGTGACCTCGCCCGGATAGGCGGAGAAGGCGACGTCCTGCAGCACCTTCACCGAGCCGAAGCTCTTGTCGATGCCGCGCAGGTCCAGAACAGGCGTCACTGACATGCCGAGGGGCTCCCACCGTGCCGCACCGCCGCCGCGCGCCTGGCGGTCGTGGTGAGTGAGCGTAGCAGTCGGATCCTTCGGCCGGGCACCGTCGGAAGGCCTGTCCCAACGGCCCCGCGGCCAGGCCCGGGAGCCGGTGGGGCGGGCCACCGACTCCCGGGCGTTTCCGGCCGCGCTCACGGGGTCACCGTGCTCACGGGGTCATCTGCCCGCTGCGGACCGGCGGCGCCTCGCCAGGGCGTCGATGCTCGCGGCGAACAGCAGCACGACCCCGGTGATGAGGTAGCTGAGGTAGGCCTTGGTGCCGAGCAGCCCCAGCCCGTTCTCGATCAGGGCGATGACCAGACCGCCGAGCACGGCGTCGCGGGCCTTGCCGCGCCCGCCGAACAGGCTCGTCCCGCCGATGACCGCGGCGCCCACCGCGTACAGCAGCGTGTTGCCGCCGCCGGAGTTGGTGGCCACGGAGCTGAGGCGGGACGCGGCGACGATGCCGCTGACCGCCGCCAGACCGGAGGCGATCATGAACACGGAGATCTTGATCCGGGTGACGTTGATGCCGGCCCTGCGGGCGGCCTCGGCGTTGCCGCCGACCGCGTAGATGTGCCGCCCGTAGCCGGTGCGGCCGAGCACGAACGTGCAGATCACGAGCAGCGCGCCGACGAGCAGCACACCCCACGGGATCCCGCCGAGGGTGATCAGCGGGCTGGGGGCGCGGTCCAGGCTCAGCACGTAGGTGCTGATCAGCAGCGCGGCCGCGACGACGGCGCACTGGGCGACCACGAAGCCGAGCGGCTTGGAGTGGAGGTTGCGGACGTTCTGGCGGCGCCAGCGCAGCAGCAGCGTCGCGGAGTAGCCGACCACGCAGGTGACGGCGAGCACCCAGCCGAGCCAGATCGGCATGTTCTTGTTGGCGAGCGCCACGACGAAGTCGTCGCGGACGGGCACCGTGCCGCCGTCGCCGATGAGCCACAGGGTGATGCCCTGCAGGCCCAGGAAGAACGCCAGCGTGACCACGAACGATGGGATTCGCAGGAACGCGACCAGCCAGCCGATCACCGTGCCGATGACGATGCCGATCGCCACGGCGGCGAGCACCGCGACGTACCAGGACTGTCCCGAGTCGACCATCAGCTTGGCCATCACGGCCGCGCAGACGCCGCTGGCCACACCGGCCGACAGGTCGATCTCGCCCAGCAGCAGGACGAAGACCAGTCCCATGGCGAGGATCGTGATGGGCAGCGCCTGGGTGGCCAGGTTCGCGATGTTGCCCTTGCTGAGGAAGGTGTCGGGCTTCAGCGCCGTGAACAGCACCACCAGCGCGATCAGGCCGAGGATGGCGGGGAGGGCGCCCAGCTCACCGGCCTTGATCTTGTGCCAGTAGTCCAGCAGCGCGGAGTTCATGTCATGCTTGCGCCGGTCGTTCGAGAAGTCCGAGTCCGCCAGCTTCACGGCGGCCTCCTTGCTTTGGGGGGCGTCAGTGGACATCTGTTCCCCTTTCAGATGCTCTCGGCGGCGGTCTGCGGCGCGAGGCCGAGATCACCGGAACGGCCGGCGGTGATGAGCTCCACGACCTGTCCGTGGGTCACCTCGGAGGTGGCGACGTCCGCGGCGACCCGGCCGAGGTAGAGGGCCGAGATGCGGTCGGCCACCTCGAACACGTCGTTCATGTTGTGCGAGATGAGCACGACGGCGTGACCGGTGTCCGCCAGACGCCGGACGAGGTCGAGGACCTGCCGGGTCTGGGCGACGCCGAGCGCGGCCGTGGGCTCGTCCAGGATCACGACCTTGGACTCCCACAGCGCCGCCTTGGCGATGGCGACGGTCTGCCGCTGCCCGCCGGACAGGCTCGCCACCTGCTGGCGGACGGACTTGACGGTGCGGACCGAGAGCCGCGCGAGGGTCTCTCGGGCCGCCTCCTCCATGGACGGCTCGTCCAGCACGATGCCCTTGCGCCGCTCGCGGCCGAGGAACATGTTCTGCACGATGTCGAGGTTGTCGGCGAGGGCGAGGTCCTGGTAGACGACCTCGATGCCGAGCGCGGAGGCGGTGCGCGGTCCGTCGATCGAGACGGGCTTGCCCTCGAACTCGATCTGTCCCGAGTCGATGGGGTGGATCCCGGCGATGCACTTGATCAGGGTCGACTTGCCGGCTCCGTTGTCGCCGACGAGGGCCATCACCTCGCCCAGGCGCACGGAGAAGTCCACGTCGTGCAGCACATGGACGGGGCCGAAGCTCTTGTTGAGCCCGGTCAGGCGGAGGACGGGGTCTCCTTTTTCAGCCACGAGTTTCCTTCCAGAGGTTCGGGCGTCTAGCCCGTGGCGGGCCCCTTGGCGTCCCGATTTTCCGGGAGGCCGGGACGCCCTCAGCGGGGTGGGGCCCGCCACGGAGTCAGCGTCGGGCTCCTACTGGATGCCCGCGTCCTTGCACTTGGCCGCGTACGCGCCCTTGCACAGGTCTTCCTTCTTGACGAACCCGTCGTCCGTGACCTGCTTGATGTTCTCCTTGAAGACGCCGATCGGGGTCAGCAGCACCGACGGCACGTCGCGCTTGCCCTCCGGGTCGTTCGTGGTGCCGTTCGTCTCGCCCTTCTCACCCTTGATGAGGGAGACGGCGAGCTTGGCGGCCGCGTCGGCCTCCTGCTTGACCGGCTTGTAGACCGTCATGCACTGGTTGCCGTCGAGGATGTTCTGCAGCCCCTCGAGCGTGGCGTCCTGGCCGGTGACGGCGACCTTGCCGGCCTCCTTGTTCTTCTTGAGGATCGAGATGACCGCGCCGCCGATGCCGTCGTTGGCGGCGAGCACACCGTCGATCTTGCCGCCCTTCTCGGTCAGCATCTGCTCGAAGATCGTGGCGGCCTGCTCGGCCTTCCAGTCCGGGACGGCCTGCTCGGCGACCTTCTTGTAGTTGGTCGCCTTGTCGAGCACGTTGTGCGCGCCCTTGGCGAACAGCGTCGCGTTGTTGTCGGTCGGAGCGCCGTTGAGGTAGGCGATGTTGGCCGCCTTGTCACCGAGGCACTTCTGCAGGCCCTTGCCGAGCTCCTCGCCGACCTTCACGTTGTCGAAGGAGACGTAGTAGTCGGAGACGCCGCCGAGGGAGAGCCGGTCGTAGTCGATCGTCTTGACGCCCTGGGCCTGCGCCTTGCGCTGCACGGCGGCCGCGGAGTTCGAGTCGATGCCGTCCAGGACCAGGACCGTGACGCCGCTGGTGAGCATCTGGTCGGCGATCGTCTGGAAGCGCTGGGTCGAACCCTCGGCGTTCTGGATGTCGTAGGCCACTCCGGCGGCCTTGAAGGCCTGCTCCAGGTACGGCCGGTCGAAGCTCTCGTACCGGACGGAGGAGGTCGTGTCGGGCAGGATCACGCCGACCTTGCCCTTCGAGCCGGAGCCGCCCGAGTCGTTGGAGTCGCCGTCCCCGCAAGCGGTGAGGCTGAGCGCCGCCGCCGTCGTGACGGCCAAGAAGCTGAGGATCCCCTTGCGCATTGCCCGGGTCCTTTCTGGGGGTGGCCGCCGTGCGGCCGGGGGGTGGTAGCCGATGCCGGTGAGCGAGATCACCCGCTACCGACGGGAATGTTGTGTCCCGCAACTTACGTCGCGCATGTCCGTCACGCCAGACTTCGAGCGAA
The DNA here is from genome assembly GCF_040492065.1 of Actinomadura sp. NPDC000929. Lineage (NCBI taxonomy): Bacteria > Bacillati > Actinomycetota > Actinomycetes > Streptosporangiales > Thermomonosporaceae > Actinomadura > Actinomadura sp. NPDC000929. The sequence continues at coordinate 16,009 of NZ_JBEUPA010000035.1, forward strand.
GTTCATTTGTTGTTGGCGGTAACAATCATGTAACACGAGATCAACACGGGTGGAACACAAGGGGTACCGCGGCAACAGCAGGAGGAAGCCGGTCACCGCGCGGGCATGCTCCGGCGGACCCGCGCCGGGCCAAATGTTTCGTGGGTCAACATTCACCGCGACCCGCCGTCAAGCCAGGGCTCACCCCCGGCGGCTCGACCGCAGGCGGAACGACGCCTCCGCGCACCTTCCTCGACAGCGCATCCCCAGGTCAGCGGCAGGGAAGCGGACATCACCGCATGTCAAGCCCTCACGCAACAAGCGGCTCCACACCGCACTCGCCCCCCGTCGAACACCGCGTCCCAGAACCAGCCCGCGCCTCACGCGGGTCGTACTCCGGTCGGGGTTCCCTCACAAGCCGAGCGGTAGGCAGGCCAAGGCGCGCCTCGGGCCGGGGCGGCCTCCGAAGACGGTGGTTCGAGGCCGCGACCGTTCGAGGCGATGGCGGAAGTAGGCGCGTGCCGCGGTCGGGTGGCGCGCCGGGTTTCGGCCGGGCCGGATCAGGCGGAAAGGACGCGAGCCACGCGGTCGGCGGCGGCGGGCGCGTCGGCGGCGGGCGCGATGCGCTCGGCCCACGACCACCAGTACCACCAGCCGTCCGCGCCCTGCTCCGCCAGGATGTTCTCCGTCAGCGCGGCGGCGTCGGGATTCATCACGTGCAGGCTGGGCGACTGGCCGCGGGGCAGGGTGAGGCGCACCCGGAGGCCGCGCTTGACCAGCTCCTCGCCGAGTTCTTCCAGATATTCGATCCGCGTCTTCGACGGCGCGGCTGTTCCCGTATCGTCAGGCGTCATCCTTGTTCCCTCACGGACTCCGTGCGGCCCGACGTGCGTTTCAGCCTCCCTCTTCACCCGCCCCCGCGCAAGCACCCCGGCCTGTCGGCCGCGAGGTGGGCGGGACGGGCCGCGAAGGCGCACCACGTTTCGGAGGTCCACGGGACCCTATCCGGGATATCTTGCGCTTGGTAGAAGAACCGGCGGTTGGGGGCTGACGATGACCGTGGACGCAGGTGCCCGACCAGGGGCCGGATCGGCCGGTGGCGCGCGGACGTGGCACCGGTTCCACTACGCGGTCGGCGTGTTCGTCATCGCCTACGGGGTGACGGCCCTCGCGAGCGCCGCGGCGCTGTGGGGCGACCGGGTGGACGAGGTGGAGGGCTACTTCGGGTCCGGGCCGGCCACGGGGATCCTGGTGTTCGCCAAGGCGGTCGAGGTCCTGCTCGTGCTCGCCGCCGCGGCGGGCCTGGTCCTGCGCCGCGACCTGCTGCTGGTCCCGCCGATGGCGGGGTGGATGGCGGGGTTCGCGATGTTCGCCGTCCTGGACGTCTTCACCGGCAGGTGGGGCGGCCTCGTCGAGCACCTGGCCTACCTGGCGGCGTTCGTCGTGCTGCTCTTCCTCTCCTACGGGCTGAGCGCGAAGGCCCAGCTCGCGGGGGCGCCGAAGGGCCCCGCGCCGGACGGGTCCCCGCGCGGTCCGGGCGGCCTGACCTGGACGCAGGAGTTCGCGCTCCAGGCCATCAACCGGGCCGCCGCCCTCACCGGCCCGCGCACGCGACCGGCCAAGCGCGACTGATCTTGGCAGAAGTTGCCGTTGGTGGCGGTCCCGGCGGGTGCCACGTTGTGCCTCATGAGAGCCCGAAAACTGGCGCTGCCTGTGGTGATGGCCGCGTCCCTGGCGGTCCCGGCGTCGCTCGCCGCGCCCGCCGCCGCGCTGCCCGCCGCGCCCGCGGCCGGCTGCGACCCAACCCGGACCGCACCGGTCTACCGGGGCAAGGTCCCCTCCCCCGAACAGGTCCTCGGCTTCGACCTCGGTGAGCGCCCGGTCAGCGCCGCCGAATCCGACACCTACCTGGAGACGGTCGCCGCCAGGAGCGAGCGCGTCGTGTCCGGAACGCTGGCCACCACCGCGCAGGGCCGTCCGCTGAAGTACGCGATCGCCGGACGGCCCGAACTGATCTCCAAGGCCGGGCTGGCCAGGGTGCGGCGGGAGGCGGGCCTGCTGCGCGATCCCCGCACGCCGGCCGCGCTCGCCAAGCGGATCACCGATCGCGGCGTCCCGATCCTGTGGGTCAGCGGCAACGTCCACGGCGACGAGCCGAGCGGCACGGACGCGGCGCTGCGGGTGCTGCGCGACCTCGGCGACCGCGCCGACTGCGCCGCGACCGGGATCCTCGCGAACACGCTCGTGATCGTCCTGCCGACGCAGAACCCGGACGGGCGCACGCTGCAGACGCGGCAGAACGCCTACGGGTTCGACATGAACCGCGACTGGTTCGCGCGCACGCAGCCGGAGACCGACGGCAAGCTCGCGATGCTGAACCAGTACCCGCCCGCGCTCTACATCGACGCCCACGAGATGGGCGGGGACTCGTTCTTCTTCCCGCCGAACGCCGACCCGATCTACCACGAGACGCCCGAGCAGGCCATCGGCTGGATCAACGACCTCTACGGCGCGTCGATGGCGGCCGAGTTCACCCGGCAGGGCATCGACTTCTTCAACAGGGACGTCTACGACCTCTTCTACCAGGGCTACGGCGACACGGTGCCGACCAGCGCCTTCCACGCCGCCGGGATGACGTACGAGAAGGGCGACGAGAGCCCCTACCCGGACCGGGTGAAGGAGCAGTACCTCACCCAGTGGGTGTCGCTGTCGGCGGCGGCGCGCAACCGGCACCGGATCCTCACCGAGTGGCGCCAGATGACGGTCGACGCCTACGCGCAGGGCAAGGCCGGCGAACTGGAGCCCAACCAGATCTACAACCCGCCGAACAAGGTCGACCGCCAGGTGCCGGACCGGAAGGTGCGGAACTACTTCCTGCGCGACGACGACCCGGCCAAGCGCGCCGAGGCCGCGCTCATCGTGCGGCGGCTGCAGCGCATGGGCGTGCGCGTCGAGAGGCTCGCCCGGCCGCTGACCGTCCCGGACTTCAAGGCGTACGGACGCCCGGAGGCCGCGACGACGCTGCCCGCGGGCACGTACTGGATCTCGATGGCGCAGGGCCAGAAGCACTGGATCCAGTCCATGCTGAACGAGGACTCCTACACGCCGTTCCCGTACTTCTACGACGTGACGGCGTGGAGCCTGCCCCTGCTGGGCAACGTGTCCGGCGGGTCGTCCGGCGCCGTCCTGCACCCGCGGTCCGTGCCGCTGCGGACGCTCCCGGAGGCGCGTCCGGGGCACGAGGGCAAGGCGCCCAGGCTGGGCGTCCTCCAGTTGTCGGGGACGTCCTCGTCCGCGCGGCAGTCGGCCGGGTGGCTGAGGCACCGCCTCGACCGCGACTGGAAGCTGCCGTTCACGCTGCTCTCCCCGGCGGACGTCGCGGCCGGCAGGCTCCAGGGCGTCGAGGTCCTGGTCACGCCGAACGGTCCCGCCTCGTCCGCCTACACGGCGCTCGGCGACGCCGGACGCGCCGCGCTCCAGCAGTGGACGCGCGACGGCGGCCGCTACATCGGCTGGCAGGGCGGCGCCCAGCTCGCGGCCCGTCTCGGCCTGACGACCGCGACGCTCGCGGAGCCGACGTCCGACATCCCTGGCACGCTGCTCCGCGTGAAGGTGGACGGGGCGAGCCCGCTGGCGAAGGGGGTCGGCGCGGCGGCGTGGAACTTCACGTCCTACGACCCGGTCATGAAGGCGTCCAGCGGCGTCGTCGCCTCGTACCCGCAGGCGGATTCGCCGGACTGGTTCGTGTCCGGGTTCGAGCGGGGCGCGTCCGAGCTGGGCGGCACCGCGGCGGTCGTCGACCAGCTCCTCGGGAAGGGACGGTCCGTGCTGTTCGCCGCCGAGCCCAACTTCCGCGCGTTCAGCGACGGGACGGCCAAGCTGCTCTACAACGCGATCCTCGGCCCCGACCCGGCCAGGGCGGCGGCGCCGCAGGCGTCCGCGACGGCGAAGGCGGCCCAGGAGGCGGCGCTGCTGCCGTCCTACGAGTCGCCGATCCGCGTCTCGGTCAAGGCCGCGGACGCCGCGAGGACCGAGGCCCTGCTGCGGTCCGCCGGCGCGACGTGGACGCGGCGCGGGGCGGACGGCGTCGCCCACTTCGTGATCGACAACCCGAGGGGCCTGCCGGCGGACCACCATCCGTTCGCCGGGCGCCTGCCGTCCCTGATCCGCAAGGCCGGGATCACCCCGGTCGCGGTCGTCCTCCCCTGACCGTCCCGCGCGGCGCGCCGGCCCGTTCCGGCGCGCCGCGCCCCGGGTCGCCCGCGCGCTATTTCCGGACCAGCCAGGCGATCGCGGTCATCGTGCCGGGCGGGACCTCGGTGAAACCGCCGTCCCGGACCGCGACGGCCGCCTCCTTCACGCACCGGGCCCACGGCACGTCCCGCGCCAGGTGGACAGGGGCGCCGGCCTCCACCCACTCCGCCACGTGCCGGCGGCGTCCCTGGCGGAGCAGCAACTGGGCGGCGTGCCCGCACTGGGCGGCGGCCTTCCCCGTCGTGATCGTCACCTCGGGGTTGAGGGCGATCACCGCGTACGGGGGCTCGGGCGGCGCGGAAGGCTCCGGCGCCTCCGCCAGGTCGAGGCCCGCGACCTGGAGCTTGGCCAGCTGAGGCGGGACTTCCGACACCGGCCCCGGCGGGAAGGCCCGCACCTGCGCGCCCGCGTGCCGGACCGTGACGCCGGGCAGCGCCTCCGCCTCCGGCCAGCGCACGCCGCGGGCCCGCCGCGTCACCTTCCGGATCCGGCGCGACTCCCACTCCCGGACGGCCTCCCGCCACTCCCCCTCGGGCTCGGCGGCGCGCGGGTCGGTCAGCAGGCGGACGACCGCCGTCGCCGCCGCCTCGCAGACGGCGTCGTGACCCGGCGGATCGGCCTTCTCGGCGCGTACCACCAGTTGCATCGCCCACGGCGGGTCGTCAAGGGGGTCATAGTCGGGTCGCACCCGTGGAGTATTCCAAACTCCGTTCCGCTTCCCGGGAGCGGTAGTGGGTACTGCAACTCTTGCCGTCCCCCGGACGTCGTTCAGGTACGGGAGGTCGCCGGTGACCAGTGGCGCATGGAGTGATTCCATACCGGGAATCGGGACGTTCTTCGTCGGTATCGACGTCGCCCCCGGCCGCTACCGCTGCGAGGACGGCAAGGGCGGGTGGTGGGTGCGCTTCACCGGCCCCGGCGGGGGCGACCCCGTGGGCTCCTGGCCGCTGCCCGCCGGCCCGACCGAGATCGAGATCGCGCAGACCGACTTCGCCTTCGAGACCCACGTCTCCACGGCCTGGCGGCGCATCGCGCCGCCCCGCTCCCCCGAGGACGGCGCCCCGGCCGAGCCTCGCCCGGTCGCCGACCCGGCGCTGCGCGCCGAGCTGGACACGATCGTCGCGCGCCGCAAGCCGCTGGTGTGGCTGGCGCCGCTGTCGGTCCTCGCCCTCGGCCTGGTCGGCTCCCCGCTCCTCGGTTCGCTGTGGCTGATCGGCCTCGGCATGCTCGCGGTGCTGGTCGCGCTCGGCACCCCGTCGGTCTCGCTGGACCTGCGGCGCGCCCGGGAACTGGAGCGCCGCCGCGACCGCTACCTCCTCCCCGAGGACTTCGACGACGACGGCCGCGCGCTGCTGGCCCGCGTCCAGGCGGCCGTCGACGCCGTCCGCGACTCGCAGGTCAACCGCGAGGGCCTGCTGGACGCGGTGGACAACGCCGTCACGCTGCCGCGCCAGGAATGGGAGATCGCGCAGGTCCTGGCGAAGCAGTCGCGGCTGCGCGCTGACCACGCCGACATGGTCGGCGCCGAGACGCTCCCGGAGGTGGAGGCGGCGCTGCGGCCGCTGCGCGACAAGCTCGACACCTCGGTCGAGGCGGTGACGCGCCGCGTCGAGGCCCTGGAGCGCTACGCCGAGCGCGCCCGGTCGGCCGACGAGGTGCTGCGCGCCCAGCGCCGCCTGGAGTCGATCGCGGAGAAGGCGCACGAGTACGACGAACTGCTGGCCGACACTGTCCGGGACGATCTGGCGCTCCCCGCCATCGAACGCCTGACCGAGCAGGGCGACGAGCTCCTGCGCACCCTCCGCGAGCGCCTCGCCGAGGCGGCCGAGGCGGGTGGGGAACTCCCGCCCCCTTCCTAGTCAGGCGGTGAGGGCGCGCACCTGGGCCGGGGAGGTGAAGAGTTCGGCGCGCATGCCGGTCTCGCGGGCGGCGAGGACGTTGCGCTCGTTGTCGTCGAAGAACAGGACGTCGGCGGGCTCGACGCCGAGGCGGCCGGCGCAGATCTCGTAGGCGCGGGGGTCGGGCTTGGCGACGCCGATGCGGCAGGAGTAGACGCGCTCGTCGAAGCGGGAGAGCCAGGCGCCGTGCCGCGCCTCGAAGCGGGGCACCAGGTCGCCGATGATGTTGGAGAGCAGCCCGAGCGTGCGTCCCCGGTCGGCCAGCTCGCCGACCAGGGCGACCATCTCCTCGTCGACGGCGGTCCAGCTGTCGAGGTCGGCCTCGGTCAGGGCGGGGACGTCGGGGAACGTGGCGCCGAGCAGGCCCGCGACGTCCGCCCAGTAGGCCGCGCTCTCCTGGCCGGCGTCGTAGGCGGGGCGGCAGGCCCAGTAGGCGTCCCAGAACGCGGGGCCGGGCGTCCCGGCGATCTCCTCGATCCGCCGCACCGCCTCGGGCGTCTGGGTGCGGGCGATCACTCCGTACAGGTCGAACACGATCACTTCGGGCATGGCCCGAGCCTAATCGGCGCGGGCGGCGGTCCGGGAAACCTCTGTAGCAAGCGCTTGTTGCACGTCGTACGCTGGTCCGGCCGCCGAATCGAGCAAGCGGTTGGGCGACACGGCATAATGAGAGGGTGACGACCACGAGCGCCAAGTCCGGACGATCGAGAACCCGCGGTGCCGGCGAGGACGCGCCCCGCCGCCGCGGCCGCGGAACCCCCGCGCTGGCGTCCGAACGGCGCGCCCACCTGGTCAGGCTCGCGGCCGAACTGTTCGCCGAGAAGGGGTTCCAGGCCACCACCGTCCGCAACATCGCCGACGAGGCGGGCATCCTGTCCGGCAGCCTCTACCACCACTTCGACTCCAAGGAGTCGATCGTCGACGAGATCCTGTCCGGGTTCTTCACCGAGGTCATGGCCGCCTACCAGGCGGTGATCGACGAGAACGAGAACCCGCGGGACACGATCGCCGGGCTCGTCCGCGTCGCGTTCGGCACCCTGGAGCCGCACCGCGCCGCGATCACGGTCATGCAGAACGACTGGAACTACCTGCGGGGCATGGACCGGTTCGCCTACCTGACCAAGTCCGAGGACGAGGTCGAGAAGATGTGGGTGACCACGCTCCAGGCGGGCCAGGCGGAAGGGCTGTTCCGCCCCGACCTCGACCCGAAGCTGACCTACCGGATGATCCGCGACACCGTCTGGGTGGCCGTCCGCTGGTTCCGGCCCGGAGGCCGGCTGAACGCCCAGGGGCTCGCCGAGCACTACCTCAAGGTGATGTTCGACGGCATCAACCTGCACTAGCCCGCAGGCTCGCCCGATCGGCCCCGTCCCGGGCCCCGGGCGCGGGACGCGAGGGCAGGATCCGCCGCAGCGGTCCGGGCAGCCACCAGTTCGCCTCGCCGAACAGCTCCATCAGCGCGGGGACGAGCACCAGCCGCACGACGGTCGCGTCGATCAGGATCGCGACGCCGAGGCCGAGTCCCATCTGCTTGACGGCGACGTCCGCGCCGAGCAGCACCGACAGGAACACCATCACCATGATGGCGGCCGCCGCGCTGATCACGCGGGCGGTGCGCGACAGGCCGAGCGCGACGGCCTCGCGGGTGGCCACGCCCTCCTCGTAGGTCTCGCGGATCCGGGACACGAGGAACACCTCGTAGTCCATGGACAGCCCGAACAGGATCGGGAACATCATCAGCGGCACCCACGTGGTGACGGGCATGTCCGCCGGGAAGCCGAGCGCGCGCCCCGCCCACCCCCACTGGACGACGGCCGTCAGCACCCCGTACGCGGCCGCGATCGACAGCAGGTTCATCAGGGCGGCCTGCACCGCCACCGTGACCGACCGGACGAGCCCGACGAGCAGCAGCAGCGACAGGCCGACGACCACGGCGATCAGCAGCGGCAGCCGGGTGGAGACGCTGTCGGCGAAGTCGATCGAGGCGGCGTTCGGGCCGCCGACGTAGGCGCGGGCGCCCGTGCCGGCGACGGCCCCGGGGATGACGTCGTCGCGCAGCGTGTGCACCAGCCCCGGCGTCCGCTCGTCATGCGGGCCGGTCTTCGGGAACGCCATGACGATGGCGGCCTTCCCGTCCCGGCTGGGGCGCGGGGGCTGGACGGCCGCGACGCCCGGCGTCGCGCGGACGGCGTCCGCGATCCGTCCCGCCTCCGCGAGTCCGCCGCCCTCGGTGACGATGACCAGCGGCGCGGCGGTGCCGGGGCCGAAGCCCTCCGCCATGATCCGGCTGGCCCGGTAGCCGCTGTGGTCGTGCGGCTGGGTGCTGGAGTCCGGCAGGCTCAGCCGCATCGACAGCGCGGGCACGGCGAGGACCAGCAGGACGGCGGCCGCGCACAGCCCGGCGACGACCGGGTGCGCCTGGACGACCCGCGCCCAGCGCTCGGCGAGCGGGCGGCGGGCCCGGCCGAGTCCCGGGACGCGCAGCCGGTCGATGGCGTGCCCGGCGAAGCCGAGCAGCGCGGGCAGCAGCGTCACGGCGGCGAGCATCGTCATCAGCACGGCGACGCCGGCCGCGACCGCCACGCCGTTCAGCAGCTTCTGCTGCATGATGAACAGGCCCATGAGCGCGATCACGACGGTGGTCCCGGCGAACAGCACGGCCCGTCCGGCGGTGGTGACGGCGGTGACCGCCGCCTCCTCCGGGCCGGCGCCCGCGTGCATCTCCTCCCGGTGGCGGGTGACGATGAACAGGGCGTAGTCGATGCCGACGCCGAGCCCGATGAGCGCCGCGATGATGGGGCTGAAGGAGGGCGCGGGCAGCAGGTGCCCGAGCAGCATGATCAGCGCGAGGCCGGTGCCGATGCCGAACAGCGCGGTCACGATGGGCAGCCCCATCGCCAGCACCGACCCGAACGCGACCAGCAGGATGACGACGGCGGCGAGCAGGCCGATGCCCTCGGACGGGCCGCCGCCCGGCGTCTCGGCGGCGTCCACCGCCGACCCCCCGAGGTGGATCCGGACCGGTCCCGAGTCGGTGCGCACGTCGTCCAGGAGCGCGGTCACGTCCGTCTTCGGCATGTCGTCGGACGAGACGTCGAGGCCGCCCGTGGCGAACGCGGTCTTGCCGTCCGCGGAGATCTGCCCGGGCGTCTCGTACGGGGACGACACCGACGCGACGTGCGGGGTCTTGGCGAGCCGGTCGATCGCCTGCTCGACCTTCGCCTTCACCTTCGGGTCTTGGACGCCGCCGTCGGCGTGCACCGCGAGCGTGATGGAGTCGCCGCTGCGCTGGGGGAAGTGCTCCTCCAGCAGTTCCGACGCCTTCGCCGAGCCGGAGTCGCCGCCGGAGAAGTCGTTCAGGGGCTCGGCGGCGAAGCCGAAGCCGATCGTCATGACGGCGATCGTGCCGACGATCCAGCTCGCCAGCGTCAGGCGCCGTCTCCGGTAGCAGAACCGGGCCAGCCTTGCGAGTCTCATGGGTACCGCCTCCGCGGACGCGCCGCGCCTAGGGGATGTCCTTTGCGCGCTCAGCGTCCTCTCCGGTTGTGGCCGAGGGCATCCGGCGGACGGTGTCACCCAGGGAAGCCGGCTACATCCACCGGAGTACATCCGGCGCGGTATCCCACGGTCCGGGGGCCGGAAGGCCCATAGTGTGCTTAGTCACGATTTGCGGAGTAGGAGTGACGCTTTGGTCCGTGGGGACGCTGTCAAGGGAGAGATCTACCGGGGGAGGGCGGCATGACGCCTCGGCACGGGGCCGCCGGCGAGCCCATGCCCGCGGGCCTGCGCGCCGCCACCGCGCGCGCCCTCCAGGAGCAGTTCCCGGGCGTGCGGGTCTGGTACGGCCAGGCGACGGGGTCGTGGTGGGCCATGGTGCCGCTGCGCGAGGGCCCGCGGCTGCTGGAGGCGCCGTCCTCGCAGCAGCTCCGCGAGGAGATCATGAGCTTGCGGTCGCGGGGGTGAGCCCCTCCGCCCGTCGTACGCACTCCGTCGCATGCGCTCGGTGAGCCCTGCGATTCGTGAGGGTGCGCGTCCGATTGACGCCTTCGCAGGCGCCCGGCGCCTCGCGTCCTGTTTCGCCGCCCGCCGGGAACGGGGCGCGATCCGTTCCCAGCGGGCGTCTCTGAGGAAACTAACCCGAAAAGTCTTCGGGCACAAGCGCTTGCTCGGTTTTCACCTCGGGGCGGCGCCACCGCGCCGCCCCTTTCGACCGTTCCCCTACAGCTCGTACTGGATGGACGCGCGCTCCGCCGTGATGGGCGTGACGTACTCCTCGACCGCCGCGCGGTGGACCGGATGGTCGCGGTAGACGAGGTAGGCGTCCAGATCCGCGAAGTCCGCGACCACCGCGAAGTCGTAAGCGCCGGGGTTCACGCCGGCGTTCACCCCCACGCCGTACTCCCGGATCTCCGGGATCGCGCCGGGCAGCTCGCGCAGCTTCGCCGCGACCTCGTCCTGCTGGCCGGTCGTCGTGCCTTCGGTCCATCTGAACAGCGCTATGTGCCGGAAACCACTCATGACGGCACGCTACAGGCGGCGCACCCGCCTCAGACGTCTCCGAGCTCCGCCGCAGTGATCGCGCCGAGTTCCCAGCACGCCTCGAGGTCCGCTTTGCCGGGCTCGCCCATCACCACCAGGGGCGGCTGGACGGCCTTCCACCTCAGCCCTGTGGTGATGGCGTCCAGGGCCCGCACGGCGCCGGTGGCGTCGTTGTTGCCGTGCAGGAAGGCGCCGAACGGGCGGCGCACCGTCTCCTCCAGGCAGGGGTAGTAGATCTGGTCGAAGAAGTGCTTCAGCGCACCGGACAGGTAGCCGAGGTTCACCGGAGAGCCCAGAAGGTAGCCGTCGGCCTCCAGGACGTCCACGGCGGTGGCGGACAGCGCCGCGCGGGACACGACCTCCACGCCCTGGACCTCGTCGGTCGACGCGCCGGCGCGCACCGCCTCGACCATCGCCTGGACGGACGGCGAGGGCGTGTGGTGGACGAGCAGGAGCCTCTTCATCACCACGAGGCTAGCGGTGTCCCGGCCGCCCGGCCGGGTATGCCCCGGTGACGGCGCCCGGCCGGCGGTCCGGCCGTACGCTGGGTCAAGGCCCATAACAACGACCGAACCCGGGAATGAGTTCCGGAAGATCTTGGTTGGGGGCTCAGCGGAGGTGTGCTTCGTGCTATCGGACGAGTCTTTGCGGAGGGCCGGCGTTTCCCGCCCTCCGGCCGCGGGCGGACCGGACGCGGCGCCCCATGCGCGGCCCGTCTGGCCGCTGGCGCTGACGGCGGCCCTCGTCGCCGCCCTGATCGCGGTGCCCGCGTTCGCGGACGCCCCGCACTGGCTCGGCCGGCTGTCCGAGCTCGCCACCGGCAGCCCGCTGAGGCCGGAGCACGCCGTCGTGCTGGCCCTCGCGCTCGCCCTGGTCGCCCGCGGCGTGCTGCTGCGCCGCCGCGCCGCCTGGTACGGGCTCGTCACGCTGGCGCTCCTCGGCCTGCTCGCCGCGCTGTCCGGCGACGACCCGCTGTGGCGGCTGCCGCTCCTCGCCGCCGCCCTCGGCGGGCTGTGGCTGGAGCGCGGCCGGTTCCCCGTGCGCCCGCACCCCGAACGCGTCCGCGCGGCCGTGAAGACCGGCGCCCTGCTGCTCGCCGCCGCGACCCTCTTCTCGCTGGTCCTCGGCGGGGTGTCGGTCCGGTCGGTCGGCGACGTCGCCATCGGGCTCGGCGCCACCGGCGCGCCCATGGACGGGGCGTCCTGGCTCCCGGGCGTGCTCGGCCTCGCCGGCGCCGCCGGCCTGCTCGTCCTGGTGATCACACTCCTCGCGCCCGACCCGGCGCCCCCGCCCGGCGACGAGGCGGAGCGCGCCCGCGTCGCGGGCCTCGTCCTGCACCCCGGCTCCGACACCCTCGCCCCGTTCGCGCTGCGCCGCGACAAGGCGTACGTGTTCAGCGCGGACGGCCGCGCCGCGATCGGCTACCGGGTCCTGTTCGGCATGGCGGTGGCGGGCGGCGACCCGGTCGGCGACCCGGCCTCGCACACCGACGCCGTGCGGGCGTTCCTGTCGATGTGCCGGACCACCGGCTGGCGCCCGGCCGTCCTCGGCGCGAGCGACGCCCTGCTCCCGGCCTGGGGGCGGTGCCGCTCGATCGGCTTCGGCGACGAGGTCGTCATCCGCCCCGCCGAGTTCAGCCTGTCCGGGCGGAAGATGCGCAACGTCCGGCAGGCCGTCAAGCGCACCGAGAACTTCGGCGTCTCGTCCGAGATCCTCCCGGAACGGGAGCTCACGCCCGCGCTGCGCGGGAAGCTGCTGGACGTCGCGTCCCGCTCCCTCGGCGGCGCGGCCGAACGCGGCTTCTCCATGAACCTGGACGAGCTGCTCACCGGGTACCACCCGGGCGCGATCGTCGCCGTCGCCTACGACGAGGACAAGGAGCCCATCGCGTTCCAGCGCTACGTCACCGCGGGCGAGGGCGTCAGCCTGGACGCGATGCGCCGCGACCCCGGCGGCCCGAACGGCGTCAACGAGCGCCTCATCGTCGAGATGGTCGAGTACGCGGCGGAGCACGGGCACGGGCTCGTCTCGCTGAACTTCGCCGCCTTCCGCGAGCTGCTGGACGCCGACGAGCGCGGCCTGCTGGAGAAGGCCGGCTACCGGGCGCTGCACCTCCTCGACCCGTGGATCGCCGTGGAGTCGCTGTACCTGTTCGACAAGAAGTTCAGGCCGTCCTACAAGCCGCGCAGCGTGGTCTTCCGGTCCTGGTTCGACATCGCGTGGCTGGCCGCGGCGCTGCTCACGCTGGAGTTCGGCCGGACGCGCCCCGCCCAGCGCGCCGCCGGCCCGATCACCGAACCCGTCCACCACCTGGGCCGATCCTGAGGCGATCCCGGCGCGGCGGAACGTCCTAGAACGTGATTCTATGGAGTCCCCGCCTGAGAGGATCGCGCATGAGCAGCACGGTGCAGGGCCACTGCGATCCGGCGTTCGCCCGCGTCCGCGACGTGTTCGAGGAGCACTTCGCCGAGGGACGCGAGCTGGGCGCCGCCGTCGCCGTCTACGCGGGCGACCGCAAGGTCGTCGACCTGTGGGGCGGTGTCGCCGACCGCCGCACCGGACGCGCGTGGCAGGCCGACACCCCCTGCTTCGGGTTCTCCTGCACCAAGGCGGTGACGGCCGCGGCGGCGCTGCTGCTCGCCGAGCGCGGCGCCTACGACGTCGACGGCCCGGTCACGGACTGGTGGCCGGAGTTCGGCGCCGCGGGCAAGGACGGCGCGACGGCCGCGCATCTGCTGTCGCACCAGGTGGGCCTGCCCGCGTTCGCGCGTCCCGTCTCCGCGGAGGAGGCCGCGGACGCCCCGGCCCGCGCGGCGGAACTGGCCGCGCAGGAGCCCGAGTGGACGCCCGGCGAGGCCCACGGCTACCACGCGCTGACCTACGGCTGGCTGGCCGGTGAGATCGTCCGCCGCCACTCCGGCGGGCGGACGGTCGGCGCCTTCGTGAAGGACGAGTTCGCCCGCGACCTGGACCTGTGGATCGGGGCCCCGGACGAGGTGATCGAGCGGGCCGCGAAACTGTCGGCGGGCCGGCGTACCGGCGGCGGGACCGACGCGCCCGGAACCGACGCGCTCGGCGCCACCGGGCAGGACGTCCTGACCCGGCTCGCCGAGGCCTACACCGACCCGCGGTCCATGATGAACCGGTCGCTGAACAACCCGCATCCGGGCAAGGGCGGCTACAACAACCCGGTCGTGCTGCGCGCCGGGTGGCCTGCCGCGGGGATGACGACGACCGCGCCCGCGCTCGCCGGGTTCTACCGCGACCTCACGGCGGGCCGCGTCCTGCGCCCGGACACGCTGCGCGAGGCCGTCCGCCCGCGCGTCAGCGGCCCCGACCGCACGCTGCTCGTCCGGAGCACCTTCGGCCTCGGATTCATGCGCCCCTCGCAGACCTTCTTCACCCCGAGGGCGGGGCGCGCGTCGGCGTTCGGCCACACCGGCGCGGGCGGCTCGGTCGGGCTCGGCGACCCCGAGGCCGGGCTCGCGCTCGCCTACCTGCCGAACCTGATGGGCGACCAGGCGTCCGGCGACCTGCGCGCCTACCGGCTGACGCAGGCGGCGTACGCGTCGCTGTCGTGACGGCCGCGGTCGCCGCCGCGCAAGAGCGGTAGCGTCCTGCCATGGACGTACGCGATCTGCATCCCTGGCCGTCCACGCCGCGGGAGGCCGAGGCGATCCAGGACCGGCTGCGTCCGATGCTCGAACTCGACGTCCCGGGCCCGGCCGCGCCGCGCACCGTCGCCGGCCTGGACGTCTCCTACGCGGGCGACGGCGGCGGCGCGGGCGACCGGTTGGCCGCCGCCGTGGTCGTCCTGGACGCCGCGACGCTGGAGGTCGTCGAGGAGTCGGTCGCCGTCGGAACGGCGGCCTTCCCCTACGTCCCGGGCCTGTTCGCGTTCCGGGAGCTGCCCACGCTGCTCGACGCGCTCCGCGCCCTGGAGACCACGCCCGACCTGCTCCTCTGCGACGGCTTCGGGATCGCGCACCCGCGCCGCTTCGGCCTCGCGTGCCACCTCGGCGTGCTGACCGGCCTGCCGTCCGTCGGCGTCGGCAAGACCGCGTTCGTCGGGACGTACGAGCAGCCGGGCCCGCGGCGCGGCGACGCGAGCCCGCTGCTGGACGGCGGCGAGACCGTCGGGCGGGTGCTGCGGACCCGCGACGGCGTGAAGCCGGTGTTCGTGTCCGTCGGCCACCGCACCGGCCTCGACGCCGCGTGCCGCACCGTCCTCGCCCTGACGCCCGAGTACCGGCTGCCGGAGACGACGCGCAGGGCCGACCGGCTGTCCCGCGGCGCACTCGCCGCGCGCTCCGGGTAGCGCATCCGCCCTGGACAATGGCAGGCTCGTCGAAAGAAGCAGGCCGGGGGCCGCGTCAGGCCGCCCGCGACCGCTGGACGGTGCCCATGGAGACCCGGCCGATGCGGGCCGACGCCCGCCGCAACTACGAGCGACTCGTCACGACGGCTCGCACCGCCTTCACCGAGCACGGCACGGGCGCGTCCCTCGACGAGATCGCCAGGCGGGCGGGCGTCGGGTCGGGGACGCTCTACCGGCACTTCCCCACCCGGGACGCGCTGCTGCACGCCGTCCTGCGCGAGCGGATCGACGGCCTGCTCGGGCACGCCGACGCGCTGCTGGCCGAACCGAACCCGGAGGCGGCGCTCGCCCGCTGGCTGCGCACCTACCTCGCGGGCGCCTCGACCCCGCGCGGCACCTGCACCGTGATCATCGAGGCGATGGGGCCCGAGTGGGCGGCCACCGGGCTCGGCGCCGCGGCCGACGCCATCCGCACCGCGCTCGGCCGGCTGCTGGAGCGGGCGCAGCGGACCGGCTCCGTCCGCGCCGAGATCGATCCCGGCGACCTGCTGCGGCTCGCGAACGCGATCGGCGTCGCGTCCGAGCGCACCCCCGACCCCGGCGCGTACGCCGACCGGATGCTCACGCTGATGTTCGGCGGGCTGCGCGCCGGCTAGGGCCGCCTTGTTCAGTTGACCAAGCGTTCGCTAGGTTGACCGGGAGGCAACGGGCGACGAGGAGCGTTGATGGGGCAGCTTGACGGCAAGGTGGCGCTGATCACGGGCGGCGCGCGCGGCATGGGCAAGGCGCACGTCCGGCGGTTCCTGGACGAGGGCGCCAGGGTGGTCTTCGGCGACGTCCTGGAGGAGGAGGGCGCCAAGCTGGCCGCCGACCTCGGGGACGGCGCCCGCTTCGTCCGGATGGACGTGTCCCGCGAGGAGGACTGGCAGCGGGCCGTCCAGACCGCCACCGAGACCTTCGGGGCGCTGAACGTCCTGGTCAACAATGCCGGGATCCTCCGGCACAAGACCATCGAGAACATGGCCGTCGAGGAGTTCCGCCAGATCCTGGACGTGAACCTGGTCGGCCAGTGGCTCGGGGTGAAGACGGTGACCGCCCCGATGCGCGCGGCGGGCGGCGGCTCGATCGTCAACGTGTCCTCGACCGAGGGCTTCATCGGCGCCGCCGGCCTCGCCGCCTACAGCGCCAGCAAGTTCGGCGTCCGGGGGCTGACCAAGTCCGCCGCCCGCGAGCTCGGCCAGTACGGCATCCGCGTGAACTCCATCCACCCCGGCGGGGTGCTGACGCCCCTGACCATGCAGGACGACATCGTCTCCGCCACGGCCGCCAGCGCCGACGCGTTCATGAAGGCGCTCCCCCTCGGCCGCATGGGCAAGGCGCAAGAGATCACCGGGCTGGTCGTCTTCCTCGCCTCGGACGACTCGACCTACTGCACCGGCAGCGAGGTCCTCGTCGACGGCGGCATGCTCACCGGCGCCGGCTACTGAACGCGACGGGCCGCCGGTACCGGCTTGGACCCCCGCACCGGCGGCCCGTCACGCGTCTAGGGGCGCAGCCCGGCCCACCCTTCGACCGACTCCAGTTGCGCCGCGAGCGAGATGAGCGTCGCCTCGTCGGAGTCGTGCCCGAGCAACTGGGCGCCGATGGGCAGCCCGTTCCTGGTGAACCCCGCGGGGACGTTCACTCCGGGCCATCCCAGCACGTTCCACGTCCACGCGTAAGGGCACGCGGCCGCGACCCCCGACTGCGTCCGGTGGTAGCCGGCCCCGTCGAAGGCCCCGACCCGCAGCGGCGGCTGCGCCGTCGTGGGCGTCAGCACCACGTCCGCGATCTGGAAGATGCGCCCGACCCGCCTCCGCAGATACGGGTCCAGCCGCTTGGCCAGGGGCAGCAGCCGCCTCCCGAGGACCCTCCCCAGCCGCGCCTCGGCCTCCGTCCTCGGGTCGGGCCGCGGGTTCGGCAGGGAGTCCAGCCAGTCGGCGACCCCGGCCGTCCCGCGCGGCACCAGCCCGAGCGCCGTCGGCCCGTAGTCGGGGTCGGCCGGGAACACCTTGTGCCCGAGGTCGGTCAGCCTCCGCGCGAGCCGCTCGACGGCCGCCCGGATCTGCGGGTCGAGCCTCCCGCTGACCCCGAGGGCCGTCCGGTAGGAGACGGCGATCCGCAGCCTGCCCGGCTCCCGCCTCGCCGCCTCGGCGAACGGGGTGATCGGCGGGTCGAGCCGGTACACGTCCTCGGCGTGGCTGCCGGTCAGCACGTCGAGCAGCAGGGCCGCGTCCCCCACGGTGCGCGCGAGCGGCCCCCACACGGTGATCCCGTTGAACGGATCGGTGTGCGGGTGCCCGGAGACCCGGCCGCGCTGGGGCTTGATGCCCACCAGGCCCGTCCACGCCGCCGGGATGCGGATCGACCCCGCCCCGTCGGACCCGACCGCCGCCGCGACCATGCCCGCCGCCACGGCCGCCGCCGACCCGCCCGACGACCCGCCCGGCGAGTAGTCGGGATTCCACGGGTTCCTCGCGATCCCGTACTCCCGCGACTCGCTGAACGGCCACAACCCGAGCTCGCACGTCGTCGTCTTCCCCACGATGACGGCCCCGGCCGCCCGCAGCTTGCGCACGACCTCCCCGTCCCGCGCCACCGGCCGGTGGTCCCCCGCCACCGCGAAGGGCGTGGTCTCCCCCACGATGTCCGTGTCGTCCTTGATGGCGACGGGCACCCCGAGCAGCGGCAGCCGCTCCCCCTCCGCCAGCCGCTTGTCGGCCTCCAGCGCCTCCTGCGCGGCCGCCTCGGCCCGCACCACCCGGAACGCGCCGAGCGCCTCGCCCCGGCCGATGGCCTCCAGGCTCTCCTCCACCAGCTCACTCGAGGAGATCTCTCCCCTCGCCAGCGCCTCCGCCTGCCCGGCCAGCCCCAGCTCCACGCCGCCTCCCGCTATCGTTCGTTCGAACGAACGATACTGAACGCATCCGTTGTGGGGAAGACTGAGCACCGATGAACGCCCGTGACCGGATCCTCCACGCCACCCTCCGCCTGATCGGCGAACAGGGCATCGGCGCCGTGACCAACCGCGCCGTCGCCCGCGCGGCCGGCGTCTCCCTCGGCTCCCTGACCTACCACTTCCCCAGCCAGGAGGACCTGCTGCGCGAGGCGCTGCACGCCTTCGTCGAGCAGGAGATCGCCCGCATCACGGCCTACGTCACAGCCCTCGCCGAGTCCGGCATCGCGCCCGTCCAGGCCGCCGACCAGGTCGAGAAGGCCGTCGTCGAGTTCGCCCACGGCCCCGAGCAGATCGCGAACCTCGAACTCCACCTGCACGCCGCCCGCGACCCGGCCCTCCGCGAGACTTCCACGCGCTCCATCGAGGCCTACGACCGCCTGGCCACCGCCATCCTGAAGGCCCTGGACATCCCGGACGCCGAACACCACGCCCCCGCGATCGTCGCGATGCTCTACGGCCTGGCCATCCGCCGCCTCGCCACCGGCGACACCACCGCCACCGGCACCGCCGACGCCTTCCGCCTGCTCCTCCTCGGCGCCCTCCCCCGCCCCTGAAAAGGCTTCTGGCCCGCACGGCCCCAGAGCGGGGTTAGGGGGCCGTGCAGGCCAGAAGTCTGTCTCAATCAGGAACCTCAGTCGGAACCTCAGCCGACGATCGCTCTGCTCTCCGCCTGTGCACCTCCGCCGTGTCTCCGATCTGACACCCCAAACGCTAAGCCGCCCAACCCCCCAACCAGAACACCTTTAAGCCTCACTTAGGGAACCCCTGAGTCAGCCTTATTCGCGCCCCGTCCGGGGTCGTCCGGGGAAGTCGTCCAGGGAGCCGCTCACCTGCGAAAACAAGGAAAGGAGCCCACGGGACCAGTCCGGCCCCGTCCAGCACCGTCGAACCAAACCCACTGGCGCTGGCTCCCCGGATTGGCTCCCGTGGCTCCCCCTCTCAGCAGGGAGGAGGCCACACCCATGGCCCTAGAAATCACCGCAACCACGATGACCGCCACGGCAGCCGGCCAGGTCATCGCCACCGCCACGCGAACCGACTGCGGATGGCACGTCACCACGTGCCCACGCCCTCTCGACCGCAACGCAGCAATCACGGCCCTCATGCTCGCCGAACGCCTCATCACCCACGGCGAGGACGACCCATGCGCCCAGGAGTGGCGACGGGAGCTGGGCCGTGACTGACCGCCTCATCCGCATCACAACCGCGCTCGCCGTGGTGGCGGTAGCCACCGTGGCAGCCGTCATCTCGTACCGCCACGCGTACGAACTCGTCCACTCGCACGGCGAGTCCGGCCCCACGGCACGCCTCGTCCCGTTCACGGTGGACGGCCTTATCTGGGCCGCATCCATGGTGATCCTGGACGCGAGCCGCCGGAAGCACCCCGCACCACCGCTGGCCAAGTGGAGCCTCGCCGTAGGCATCGTGGCCACAGTAGGCGCCAACGTGGCGCACGGCGTTTCCCACGGCCCCATAGGCGCGATAGTCAGCGCCTGGCCGGCCCTCGCCCTCGTCGGCTCCTTCGAACTCCTGATGACCCTCACCCGCGCCGCAGCCAGCCCAGACCTCACCCAAGACGAGCAACGTACCGAACCGGAGCACCCCCGTACCAAAGTGGAGCGCCCGCTGGAGGAAGCGGTGCTAGATGAGTACAGAGCAAGCCTCAGGGGCCCTGGTCGCCCGGTTTCTCAGCGCCACCTCGCCGAGAAGTACGCCATCGACCGCCGCAAGGTGAAGCAGATCATCGCGAGCGCGGAGCCGCCTACCTCAGCATGAGCCATGGAGCCCCAGTCACGTCTCACACAGGCCGTGACTGGGGTTTCGGCATGCGGCTCGGTGCGCCCGACTGCCCCACAGGCCGACCGGGAGGAGAGCCCCCACATGCGCACACTGCGATTCGAACGCCTGTGCGGAAGGTAATGATCAAGCCATACTTGCATGGCCGCATGCCGCATGGTCCTTCAACTTCCCTAATGATGGCTCTCAGCGCACATACACCACGCACGGAAGATAAAGTCTGTATGATGCGGTCTCGTTGGGACCATAATCAATGGTGTGCATCACAAGAGCTATGGGGATTAGTGTGACAAGAGAAGCCGAACACGATCCGACCGACTCGTCAACTGGCACGCCCGTCACCCAAGATGTTCTTGGAGCTCAGAGAGCGAGATGGCTGCGACAAGCCGCTTCGGCGCCGAATCTCCACGCCGGGAAGCGGGAAATGTTTTCGCGGACGCTCGAACTGCTCCAACTGATCGCCAACGGGACCGCCACCGATCTCGAAGTACGCCCTCATCTATCGAGCGGAGAATACTCCCTGACTTGGCGGAAGATCGCAGGAGTCCTACGCTCGATGGGGCTAATAGAGAACCGAAAGGGAACACTTGAACTAACAACAGATGGGGCTCAACTACTTGCAGAGAAGTCGCCGTCACACCTGGCGAGCTTGATGGCTGATCGAGTCCGGCTCTTCGCGGAAGTACTGGGCCTTCTCGTCCGGGAACCGCTCACAGTAGAGGAAGCCAACGCTAAACTCGTTGAGACATACAACCTCGACTGGAAAAGCGTCAACAACACTCGCCTCAGGATGACCTGGCTAGAGGTACTAGGCCTAACTGAATGGCTAGCAGACCGGAAACAAACTGCAACCCAAGAAGGGCGAAAAGTTTTCGAGACATGGGAAACCGTTTCCCCAGAAGCTCTGACGCTCAATACCGAAAGGCTTGCCGCGGATATTCCCGAAGCCCCGACTGAAATCGCCATTCTCCTTGATCGACTATCGGCGAACCCCGGAGAACAAGAGACACGAAAGACCTATAATATTTGGGTACCCAGCCCAGCCAGCGACCCGAACAAGGTTGAAAATCTGAGGGTTTGCATTGCTGCCGCCGAGGACCCAATCCCCAAGGAAGAATTCCTCGCTTTCATTGCAAATCGCTTCGAATTGAAGCGGAGCAGTGTCGACTCGATGCTTCCTTTCATGCGTGCATCGGGACTTCTGCAGGAGGTTCGCCGAGGAGTTTTTTCTGCAACGCCAGCAGCAAAAGCATGGTTGACTACGGGATCCGACATTGACTTCATCCGCATTCTTCACGGAAACATGCGGTTCGTTGGCGAATTGCTTCGCTCGGCTACGACGAACGTCGCTCGTACCTACGTATATACCGAAGGTGCGCGTTATGGTATGAACAAGGACAAGGTGCGCTGGCTTATCTCCTTCTTGATCGATGCCGGCCTCCTCCTCGAAACGTCCTGGTCATCGGTGCAGGCCACACCCACGGGCCGCCGTCTCACCGATACACTCCCATTGGCAGAGCCAAGTGTCGTGCCGGAGTCTGTGACTGATCCCAGTCAGACCGATTCCAGTGCCGTGGTGCGCACTGAGACCGAGGCCTCCGACATCGCAACGCACCTTGTCCGTACGGCGGCGGACCCGGCGGCAGACGGGAAGGCGTCCGGCGCTGCGTTCGAAGCGGCCCTGGAGCGTGCATTTCAACACATGGGGTTCCAAACGCAGCGGATTGGTGGCTCCGGCGACACTGACGTTCTTGTCCAGTGGCATGACGCAGGGGGAGTCCTGCGAACTGCGATCGTCGACGGGAAGTCGACTGCGTCGGGCCATATTGCACACGGAAACGTAAACGAGTTCGCGATCGGAACCCACAAAGACAGACATTCCGCAGAGTTCGTGGCGATCGTTGCTCCGTCCTTTAGTGGCGACACTATTACGAAGTCAGCACAAAGGAAGGGTTGGGTCCTCGTCACGGCCAGCGAGCTTGGCGATCTCGTCCTATCAACTGAAGTACTCGGCCTTCATCCCAATGAAATTGGGATGATGTTCGAAGCAACTGACGGACATTCCAGACTCGCCGACTTGATTGATACACGGCAACGAGAACTCGATATTATTACCCTTGTGATTGCACGACTCAAGGCCGAACTCGAAATGGAAGAGCCTTTTTCCCCGAGAGACGTATCTCTAATTGAGCGCAAGTCGGAACTGGCACCGAGCGTTGATGAGTTGCTCGAAACTTTCTCTCTGCTAGATCGACTTGACCCATCCATAGTGCAAAAGGTTGAAGAATCGACGGATCCTCGGTACTCCACGTATCGGCTCGGCGACGTCAAACCCGCCGCGATGCGACTTCGCGCGCTAGCCGCCGCTATCGAGCGCGGCCTCTGATTCGATCTCCGAGCCTGGCGATGGAACTGCTCATCGATTCCATTTGGTGTACGAAGCGCTGAATGTTCAACAAATTCGGTGCCGAGTTCCAGAGCGCTACATTTCGAGACATTTTCTTAGTCGATGGGGAATGCGCCAGACCATACGCGGTCAAAGCTCTCTAGGTACGTGCTCGCCATGTCGCCGTCTGCGACTCGCCGCAGGTGAAGGACGGGAGCATGGGAAGCAGCAATGCCGTAGGCGTGCGGGTTGATCAGTAGGTCGTCATCGGCGCGGTAGACGGAGTTGTAGAGCACGGTGTCATGTAGGCGGATCTCAACTCCGTCCACCTCCCGCAATGCTCGGTAGTGGACCAGAGCGTTTCGGATCTTCGCGGCCATGGACTCGCCAACGCCCTCATCACTCCCGCGCTCAGCAACGCAAATGCCGTCCGGGTCGCCGAGCAGGATGCGAACGGCGACGCCGTCGCGTGCTCGCTGTGCGAGCACGCGCATGATGCCCATGTCCTCTGCGAGGAAGAGCCCCGCGTAGGCCAGTACGCCGATCTCGTCGCGCGCGGCCCGAAAGAGCTGATGCCACACCGAACGAGGCACGGCCCACCGGTGCGGGTAGGTCGCCAAGACGTCGGTCACCGGCGGCTCTACCCGGACGTTCGTCATGGCGAGATGCGGCCATAGGTCGACCTCGTCCCGTCCGACCAGCGACGCGACCCGCGTCCGGTGGCGTGGGTAGGGCACACGCCCCGCGACCCACCGCTGGACGGTCTTGGGGTCCACACGCAACCGCGCCGCAACGTCGGTTTCGGTCAGGCTCGCGTCTGCAAGTGCACGTCGCAACAAGTCGTTCATCGGGCCTCCCGCGATGCAAGTGAGAACGACGCATGAACGACGCTAACAGAAGACGTCCCTAGACGTCCCTAGATGCCGATAGAGAGGTCCCGCACCGGACGGAAGGCTCTGGACACAGGCGAACACGCCACCTCGTACCAACGAACCCGCAAGACGAGGAGCCCACCCCATGTCCACCGAACAGCCCCCTCAGACCAATCCCGACCCCTTCAAAGCCGAAGCAGAGGCGGCAGAGAAGGCGCTCGCCGACTTGCGCCGGGACTTCACCGGATACCGCATATGGCGCGCCACCCGGTGGGACGGACGTCTCGGAGACTGGGTGGCGAGCCTGCACGACCCGCGCGCCGGCGTGGATCCGACGGTGATCGCATCGAACCCCGCCGCGTTGCGTGAGGCCCTCGTCCACGAGGGCGAGCGCGCCAAGAACACGCGCCCAAGGACCCGGTGATGGCACGGGAGCGAGCCCCGCAACTGTCACCGGAGGAGGCCGTGATGGGGAGCACGGCCTCATGGGGTGGGGAGGAGGTGGCGCGGTTGGTGCTGCTTCCCCCGAACGCACCGACCGCGCTCCCTCCGCCCACCTACAGCGGTCCATGGCGCGCACGCTGGCACCTCACGCGCCTCGCCCTCGTCCTGCGCTGTGACGGTTGGACGACCCAACTCCGCACCGAGACACCCCGCACCCTCCTACGCGTCTACTCCAAAGGCGCGCCCACCATCGGCGAAAGCATCTCCGTGGCCTGGGGCAACGGCACCTGGTGGTACCTATCCAGCACCGGCCTATGGCTCACGCCGTGCAAACGTCTCAGCCTTGCCGCGGACAAGCTGAACATCCTGCTCCAACCGTGGGTTGCGGCGGCATTCGAGCCCCTGAGAGACGAGCAGCTCTGACATGACCCGCCGCACGGCCTGGGGAACCTACGTGTACATCACGCGCGTACTACGGCACCGCCTCACAGACGGCACCTACGCTCCCGGCGCCCGTATACCTAGCGAGGCCGCCCTCTGCATCGAGTTCGGCGTCGTCCGCAGCACCGTGCGGCGGGCCCTGTCAGCCCTCCAAGCCGAAGGACTCATCACCGTCCGCGCCGGCGTTGGCCGATTCGCCCATGCCCCCGACGCCCAACCGCGCACGCGCACAGAGCACATCGCCGCAAACCTGCGCCACCAGATCGAGACCGGAAGCTTCCGAGCGGGTGACGCACTCCCCAGCGAGAAACAGCTCGCCCGGCGCCACGGCGTATCCCGCTCCACCGCCCGCGCGGCCCTCATCACCCTCGAAACCGCCGGCCTGGTCACCTGCGTGCACGGCAAAGGACGCTACGTTCGTCAAGACGTCCCTAGATGATCCCAACATGCCCGTGGACGTCCAACCGCCTGCGCATAACGTCGCCCCCATGAAGAACACCGCAGTATGGGCACGTGACCTTGCACGCAAGCACCTAGAGCGTCCACTCCCCCGCCGATGGGCTCACACCCAGGGCGTAGCCCGTCAAGCCCGCGGGCTCGCCCCCATACTCGGCAACCAGGCAGACCTTCTAGAGGCCTCAGCATGGCTACACGACATCGGCTACGCCCCAGACCTCGTCGCCACCGGCTTCCACCCCCTGGACGGCGCCCGCTACATCCGAGACACGCACCGAGCTGATGATCATCTATGTCGGCTGGTCGCGCACCACTCTTGCGCCCTGATCGAAGCGCGAATGCGCTGCCTCGCAACCGAGTTGGCGCTAGAGTTTCCTCCTATGGGGCCCGTTCTTCGCAACGCTCTAACCTACTGTGACATGACCACGACTCCGGACGGGCTCCCAGTGGAAGTTGCTACTCGGGTGGCCGAAATTCGCAATCGATATGGACCGTCAGACATCGTAACCAACTTCATCAACGAAGCCGAGAGAGAACTGAGGAGTGCTGTCCAGGAAATCGAACGAAGCCTTCAGAGAAATACTCTCTAAACTTTAGCCACGAGGATTTATTGATGATTGAATTGCCTATCATTATTAGTGAACTCAAAGCTCAACTCAGCCGAGCCATAAGAGATTCCAGTCAAGAAGACCTTCATTTTGAGCTAGGTCCGATTGAGCTTGAACTAACAGTAACTGTCACTGAAGAAGTCAGTGGTGGGGTCAAAGTCAGATTCTGGGTCCTCGATGCTCACGGAGAAACAAAAGCCGCGACAGCCACGAATCACCGAATTAAACTCACACTCGACCCGCGCCTGTCCTCCTCTGGAACCAATCCTTGGGTATCGGGAAAATCCTTCGATGGCGAGCGCTAAACTTGACAGCCGATGACGTCCGAATCCGAGGAATATTGGCTATCTGCATCCACCACTGATACCGAGCCGAATCCCGACTGGGCGGCCGAGATAATTGTCGACAAAAAGGATAGCGGCGGAGAGGAGCGGGCCAGCGGATACCTCATCGCCAATGGGCTAGTTATTACGTGCGCACACGCGATTAGGGATGCCGCACAAATTAGAGTTAGATTCAGAGCCGAAAGCCCTGAGGAGTGGACCGGCCCAGGCGAGGTCATTTCCTTCTCAAATGAAGAGTCGCTAGATGTGGCGGTTATTCGGATAGAAAAAACTGAAGCCACAAAGCGCTCCGAACGTCTGAAATTTGGTCGAATCAGCCGTGATAGGGATACGGTAATTCAATGCACAGGCATGGGATACCCGGCCTTCAAGATACGCGCAACTTCATCTTCGAGTGACCCATCACAAAAGATTGCTTTCAGAGATAGCTTCTACTTGTCAGGAAGTATCTCTCTGCTTTCAAACCAGAAATCGCGTACACTTGAAGTTAACATAGCCAATCCACCCGCACCAACACAGGGGCAAATATCGCCGTGGAGTGGCATATCGGGGACGGCCCTCTTTGCGAATGGGATGCTAATCGGGCTTGTTAGTAGGCACCATTGGCGTGAAGGGCCGGGAAGGCTTGATGCGGTTCAAATCAGCACCTGGTACGAATCTCTTGGTTCAGAAGAACTGGAAAAACTCACCAGTATAGGCTGCTTGCCATCTGCCGCTTCCGAGATCGAGGAGGCGATTCCCGACAGTAGAGTTCTTCGTTCCCGGAATACTTACCTTGCACAGGTGCGCAACCTCGCAGCGCCTCAACTTATCGATCGACGCTCCGAACTACGACGACTAACCGAGTTCGTTGCGAGCAACGAGAACTACATTTGGCTTCAAGCTCCGCCCTGGGCGGGAAAAACAGCTCTGATGGCTGAATTTACGCTCAATCCCCCTCGTGGAACACGTGTAGCAGCCTTCTTCGTAACCTCTAGGCTGGTTAGTGAGGCTGACAGCAGCGCCTTCTTGCGCACAATGATTTTACAGCTCGCCCTCATAGCGGGAGAGCCGGCACCCGGCCCTACGGGACAGGTGAATCAGTATGAGATTTTTCTACGGTTGGTTGAAGTCGCCGCTGCTCACATCTCCAAAGCGGAGCGCCTCGTCCTTGTGATCGACGGGCTCGACGAGGATAATCTCGCTGGCACGAGTATTGCTTCTATGCTTCCTCGTGCGTTCTTGGGCAACAATACCCGAGTAATCGTTACGGGGCGTCCTCATCCAGATCTGCCCCACGACGTACCGGCACAACATCCGCTAAGAACTTGCACAAGGAGGCCTCTCAGCGCTTCTCCACATGCAAAAAATCTGGAAATTGAAGCAGAGAACGAACTTCATGCCCAAATGAGGGACAGCCCTGAGAACTACAAGATCCTTGGGCTTCTGGTGGCATGTGGTGATGGTCTAACATCTAAGGATTTCGCCGAGCTGCTGGGCGCGAGTAGCTACATCCTCAAGAGAAGGCTAAACGGTAGCCTCGGAAGGACTCTAAAGAAGGGCCTGCCCGATCGAGGCGAGCCGACGTACTTTTTTGCTCATCAGACCCTTCAAGCTAAGGCTCAGGAGTTGTTGGGCGCCGACCTGGCTCGCTTCAAAGAAAATCTCTACACCTGGGCCAGAGGGTATCAGGATGCTGGATGGCCCGAAGACACGCCAGGTTATCTCCTCCAGCCCTATTGGCGTTTGCTCATTACCGCCAAGGATACGGAGCAGCTGAGGAGAGTCACAACTGATCCACGCAGACTAGACTTGATGCGCAACCGCCGTTCTGCACCTGTCTCTGTCTTGAACAACATAGATGCCACGCGATCACTTTTGCTTCAGAGCCCCGACTTTAACGTAACTGATCTCGTTCGGCTTGCCCTCGAGCGCTATAGACTTATTCACAGCTTGAAGACAGGATCGGACGTAGCGGCCTCGCTCTGGGCGGATCTACAACCTCGCTCGTTTAAAAAATTTCAGAGGGCCAGGATGTCTCTATTCGATCAGGTGGAGGCCCTTGAGTACGTTGCCTCTAAGATCTCGAAGCACTCCCCAACGCTAGCCCACCGATTGGCCGTTCAAGCCAGCCGCACAACTCGCCTTATTCAGCAGGCCAATCTCCGGAAACTCGCCGCTCGCAAAGTAGTCCGCATTCTTGGGGAAATTCGTCAATGGCAAGAAATCCAGACGTTCATTTCTTCTATCAAGGGAACCACGGACGACGACAATTTGTGGGGAGACTTTGCCATTGCCCTAGCAGAGGCAGGAGAAGGTGAGATTGCTCTCGACACTCTCAGCAGCATAAAAAGCAAACGGTATCATATCTATGTTTCGGCACGTGTCGCGGGCCTCCTATGCGAAATGCACCGCGATCTTGCCCTACAACTATTGAGTGCCCTGAGAGAAAAACTCGCTCCTCCGGTAAGCGATCGAACTTTGATGCTGGCGGCTGCGACGGCAGCGAGCACTTACGCGAAGCTTGGGCAATGGAGTCACGCAGAAGAGCTTTCTTTCATCATAGACGCCAGATTCTCTGATCGGGTGAAGGCTGAAATCGCAGTATCTATGGTGACCTCTGGCGCTTCCACTGAGGGCCAAAGAATATTTCAGATGATTGACGAGCGTCAGATAGCGGATGAGGCAGTCGGCCGGATCATAGACATGCTCCCTCTCCCTGACCACCTGCCCATCGCACTACAGCAATGTGAGACAATCGCGAGTCACGAAGTACGCACCAAAGCTTTTACTGGAATGTTCATAAAACTCAAAGATGAGGGGCGCGGAGACGAGTACGACTATCTCTTGAGGAAAGCCACCGAAGAGTTGAGTTTGATCGAAATCTCACAAATACAGAGTCAAGTTGCGCGCTGGATGATTCGCAAGCTTCTTAATGGAGGTCGTTTTCAATCATCGGAGCAGCTAGCTTACAGCCTCTCTTCTTCCCAAGACGCCACGATGCTAATTGGTGAGATTGCAGCCGCATGGTCCCATTCCAATCCAGAGCGCGCGAGGGAGTTGCTGACATCGGTCTTCTCTCGCATAGATTCTATAGAATCAACAAGCCTCAGGATGTCTATGCTACACAACGTCACGAACTCTCTAATGGATCAGAGAGCATGGCACCTTGCCGATAAAGCAATAGATCGGATCTCCCCAGATGGAGAGCGAGCCAGACGACAAGGCGATCTTGTAGCAAGGATGCTTTCGTTGGCAGCCACAAGAGATGAGGACGATTCCGCTGAGTACAGAATCGAGCAAGCACTAAAGCATCTGAAGAAGCTTCTTTTGCTCGATCATTGGATTCACGGAATGGAAAGCCTTGCTCTTGTCTCTGGAGAAGCTTTTGATGTTACAGCCCAGGCACTGTTCGGGGAGGACCCGGTAGAAGGGGAGACCTAACCGGGGATGAGTAGCCCTCGGCCACCCTTCAAATAGTCACCAATTCGGCGCAACATTGAATTATCCATTTGGAGTGTTCCAAGAAGCTCCTTCGGTATCCACGAAACATTCTTACTTTCACTGCTCGCAGTAAGCACACCGGTTTTATACAGAGACGTTAGTACTATTGAGAACTCTTGCCGGACCTCATCGTCACTGGTGTAGTGAATTACGTGCCTTGGGTCGCTGTAGATGCCGATCAGGCCGGTGACTTCTACGGTGATACCGGTTTCCTCCTTAGTTTCGCGGATGGCAGCTTGAGTGACCGACTCGCCCAGATCAATCGCGCCGCCTGGAAGAGCCCAGTTGTCATTATCAGTCCGGCGGATCATTAGGATCTCGCCGTCATCATTCTCTACGACGACGTTGACGGATGGGACGAGACTATTTGCTGCTGGGGCGTTGGGGTCGTCGTGGTAGTCGATTCTGCGGCCCATGGGTCAGTCCCCCGGTATGGGTGTGGCGCGTTCCCAGACGCGTTCGAAGCTCTCTAGGTAGGTGTTGACCAGGTCTCCGCCGGCTATGCGGCGTAGGTGCCAGACGGGGGCGTGGGGGCCGGTGACGCCGTAGACGTGGGTGTTGACGAGGAGCTGGTCATCGGCGCGGTAGATCGAGTTGTAGAGGACCGTGCGGTGAAAGCGGAACTCGACGCCGTCTTGCCTGCGCAGGTTCTTGTAGAGGACTAGGGCGTTGCGGATCTTTGCGGCCTGGGCGTCGCCTACGCCCTCGTCATCGCCTCGTTCGGCTACCTGTGGGCTGTCAGGGTCGCCCAGGAGGATGCGGACGCGGACGCCAGCTTCCGCTTTCTCGGCGAACGTGCGTTGGATGCCGGAGTCTTCAGAGAGGAAGAGGCCGGAGTAGACCAGGACGCCGATCTCCTCCTTGGCGGTGGCGAAGAGACGTCCCCATGCGTCCCTCGGGACGGATGTCCGGTGCGGGTAGATCGTCACAAGTTCGCTACTCGACGCTGCGGTGACCTGCTCATTAGAGAGGGCGTCCGGCCACAGGAAAGTCTCGTCCACACCCAATCGCGAAGCTACTGCGTAGCGATGCCGCCGGTAAGGGGTGCGGTCCTTGGTGATCCACCGTTCTACCGTTTTTGGGTCCACGTCGAGCGACTCGGCGAGCGTGGCGATAGTGAGGCCCTGCTCTAGTAGAGCGGCGCGTAGGCGTTCGTTCGGCATGCACCCGTCCGGATTCCGGGACGTCCTAGGACGCGGTCAAGCCTATGAGGACGTCATGAACACGTCCAGTCATGTAGTGATCTCGTCCCGCAGGTCAGGCGCACTCTCTTTCTCGTAGACACCGACCGCCCGGACTGTCCCCGCCGGATACGGGCCTTACGAGAGGAGTGGTCAAAGATGATCCTCGTTCTGGCAGCGATCCTCGCCGTCTTCCTCGCTGGCTCCACCTGCGGAATCTTCGCGATGCTCGTCATCGGCATCCACGCCGAAGAGCGCCGGACCGCACGAGGGCTCGCCGAGACGTCCCGCATCGGCACCGCCTCCAGGCGCGTGCTCAGCACCCGCACATGCGACGACGCGCCGGCCCGCGTACCGGCGGGGCGGTGAATATGCGGATGCCTCGCGCCATCACCGGTCACACGTGCCCCTGCGGCGCACGCGTCGAGCCCGGTAGCCGGAGGTGCCGCAAGTGCCGCGCTCGCGCCCGGTGGCTCCGGCGCGGGCGCGGCCCGCAGTACCCGGCTCCGTGGCTGTGAGGAGGGTGCGCCAGTGAACGTCTCTGTTCCCCTGGTGGCGGTCCTCGGCGCCGTGGTGTGGGCCGCGTGGCGGTACATGGGACTTCGTGGCTGGCACATCGCGGTGTGTCTGCTGTTCGGGTTCTTCCTCGCCGCGACCAGCGCCGCGCCGGAAATCCGCCGGCTGGTGGCCGTTCTCGTCCGGTCGCTTTCTCAGCACTGACGTCCCCTACCGAAGGGAGGGATGCCTTGGTGCCTGATACACCGCCGCATGTCCAAGTCAACGTTCAAGAGGTGCGAACGCGGAGCCTCGCCGCACGGGAGATCCTCTCCAGCCTTTCCGAGGCAATGCCGTCCATCGAGGATCTGTGGGCGCGGCTCTACGCCGCGCTCGCCGATGTTCCCCACCTCCTCTCCGAGATATCCCGGCTCTCGTCCCTGCTGGCCAAAGTCCGGCGGGACCGCGCGAATCTGGCGGCTGCGGGGCGAGCCACTCTCAGAGCCGACCGCGACGGCGAGCCGGATCCGCTGTACTACCTGCGCGATGAACTACGCGCGCAAGGGCATCTTCCCCCGGAGTCCTGGGGGCGCTCATGAGCCGGACGCGTCAGATGCGACGGCATGCGCAGAAGATGCGGCGCAGTGGGTTGCAGCCCATGGTGATCATCGACCGTGACGACCAGTTCCCGGACGTGGCCGCCGTGCTCCTCGCGCGGGCCCTTTGGCGGTACCGGTCCGAACTGGGGCCGGTCTACCTGGTGGCCGCGCTCGCCGTAGGGGGCGCGGTCCTACATCTCACGCATCCGGAGTGGTGGCCGTGGCTGTTGGCCCTTGCTGGCTTGGCGGCGTGGGCTCTCGCCATGTTCGGCGAAAGGTTGGGCCTCTCGCCGCGTATCGAGCGGCTGTATGCCGCTGGCGTCGTGATTGGCGCGGGTGGCTGGCTGTCTGCGGCCACTGCACTCGGGCCCACAGTCCCGCCGCTTCCTGTGATGCTCGCCGGGGGCGCAATCGCGCTCGCGATGCCGTGGTGGGCGCACCGGAGGCGGCGCGCCAGAGTCCGAGTCGATCGGCAGATAGCCGCGTGGCCGGAAATCGCGAAGGACGTCGGCCTCGCCGGATCACGCGCGCAATCCGCGGTGGTGGACGTGTGGGGATGGCGCGCACGGTTCGCCCTGGCACGCGGCCAGACGATCCAGGACGTCATCGCCAAGGTTCCGGCTATCGAGTCGGCGCTCGGGACGTTCCGGGGCGCTGTGCGCGTCGCACCGACCCGCGACGGCAAGGCCAACCGGTTCGAGTTGCGGGTGCTCGACAGGGACCCGCACGCCGATGCGATCCCGTGGCCGGGACCGTCCGTCTCCTCCATTACCGAACCGATCGACCTCGCCCCGTTCGAGGACGCGACCGGCGCGCGTGTGCTGCTGCTGCGGCGACACGGGCTCTTCGGGGGCGTGGCCGGCTCCGGGAAGAGCGGCGGCATCAACGTCCTGATGGGCAACCTCAGCGCATGCCGAGACGTCGTTATCTGGGCCGTCGACCTCAAGCGGGGGATGGAACTCCAGCCGTGGGCGTCCTGCATCAATCGGCTCGCCACCACTCCGGAGCAAGCCCGCGCCATGCTGCGCGACGCCGTCACCGTCCTGGAGGCTCGCGCCGAATGGCTCACGGCCAACGGGAGGCGCGTGTGGGATCCGACGCCGGAACATCCCGCGCTTGTCATCGTGGTGGACGAGTACGCCGAGCTCGCCGATGACGCTCCCGACGCCGCGAGCGACACGGACTCGATCGCGCGGCGGGGGCGCGCCGTCGCCGTGACGCTCATCGCGGCCACACAGCGGCCCACGCAGAAGGCCATGGGCAAGGGGGCCGTCCGGTCACAGATGGACGTCCGCGTGAGCTTCCGCGTTCGTGAGCGCAAGGACGTCGATCTCATCCTCGGGCAAGGGATGCTCAGCGCCGGATGGCACGCCCACACCCTCAACGCCCCTGGCAAGTTCCTGCTCTCCGCACCCGAACACGACACACCTCGGCGAGGCCGCGCCTACCTGCTCAGCGATGCCGCCGTGGCCAAGACAGCAGAGCGCCACGCGTCCATCCGTCCGACGCTGGACGAGGTCTCTCTGCGCGCGCTGGACGAGGCACACAAGGCGCCCGCTTCCGAGCCGTCCACCCTCGTAGCGCCGTCCCGCGAAGACCGCGCGGAGACAGCGCTGAGGGAGGCCCTGGACGGCGCGCCCGAGGAGGGCCTCCCGATCGCCCATCTTCTGATGCTCACCGGGCTGAGCCGTCCCACCCTCTACCGGCGCCTCGCTGAGCTGGTGAAGGCCGGCCACGCCGTCCAAGTCGGACGAGGCCGCTACAAGGCGTCCGATCACACCCGGTAATCGTCTCAACGTCTCGTCTCGCGTGCGCGTCTGCACGTATGGGCGGCTGAGACGTCCATGAGACGAGACGAGAGACGATCACACACCGCAACCGAGGAGATGGTCCCCACCCACATCCGCGCACGGCCCCGGGACGAAAGCCCGGGTGAGAGGAGGTGGTGTCCCCTGCAGGCGTACACCGTCGAGCAAGTGGCCGAGATCCTCAGCATCGGACGGGACAAGGTCTACTTCCTGATCCGCACCGGCCAACTCCGCAGCATCAAGATCGGCAAGCTGCGCCGCATCACTGACCGGCACCTCGCCGAGTTCGTCACCTCCCTGGAAGAGCCCTCCCTCGAAGAGGCCAAGCGCTGACACCCACACGGGAGGCCCGGCCGGACCTCGCCCGCAGAACGGGCCTCCCAACCTAGGGACGTCTTGGGACGTCTTGAGTTATGGTCGGTGG
This sequence comes from Actinomadura sp. NPDC000929, assembly GCF_040492065.1. Lineage (NCBI taxonomy): Bacteria > Bacillati > Actinomycetota > Actinomycetes > Streptosporangiales > Thermomonosporaceae > Actinomadura > Actinomadura sp. NPDC000929. The sequence goes on from NZ_JBEUPA010000035.1 coordinate 49,333, forward strand.
TGACCTCGATCGATACGAGGAGGGATCCGTTGGCAAAGATCCTGGTCGGCAAGTACGAGGGGTCGATCTACGAGGAGGGCGACGGGTACACCGGCGCGCTCTCGCTCGGCTTCGGCCCGGACGGCAAGCGCAAGCGGCTCAAGAGGAAGGGGCGCACCAAGACAGAGGTCAAGGACAAGCTCAAAGAGGCCGTCGAAGAGCTGAGCAAGGGCGTCAAGACGGACCGCAACTACTACGTCCGGGACGCGGTAGAGGAGTTCCTCGCCGCGTTCGCCAAGTCCGGCAAGTCGCCGAAGACCAACGAGGTCTACCGGTCACTCGCCGTTCACCAGCTCATCCCGTTCATCGGACGGACGCGCCTCAAGGAACTCACAGCCGACGACGTCGAGACGTGGCTCAACGGCAGAGCCGAATACCTCACCTCGTCCTCGCTCGGCATCGTCCACAGCATCCTCAAGCGCTCGATCCGCAGGGCGGCGCGCCATGACCGCATCGGCCGGAACGTCGCCGAACTGGTGGACACCCCGGACGGCAAGCCCGCCCGAAAGTCGCGCTCGCTCAGCCTGGTGCAAGCGAGCACGCTGCTCGAAGAGGCGAGCAAGCCGAAGCACCGGTTCGGCGCATACGTCGTCCTGGCGATCGTCTCAGGGCTTCGAACGGAGGAACTCCGCACCCTCAAGTGGAGCGACGTCGACCTGGACAAGGCGACCGTCTACGTCCTGCGAGCCGACCGGCACAAGGGCGAGACCAAGACGGCGCTCAGCCGACGCGGGCTCGGCATCGCAGACATGGGTGTGGACGTGCTCCGCAGCCACAAGACGAGGCAGGCGGCCGAGAAGCTCAAGGCCGGCGAGACGTACCAGGACAACGATCTCGTGTTCTGCCACGAGGACGGGCGTCCCTACACCGCGCAACACGTCCGGCACCGGTTCCGCAGGGTGCTCACAGCGGCGAAGCTCAACCCCGCCGAGTGGTGCCCACGCGAGCTACGGCACACGTTCGTGTCCCTCATGAGCGACCACGACGTCCCCATAGAGAAGATCAGCATCCTGGTGGGGCACTCCAGCACGAAGATCACCGAAACCGTCTACCGCCACCAACTCAAGCCCGAGATCCGCGACGGCGCTGAGCACATGAACGACATCTTCACCCACAAGACCAAGTCCGCGTAGGGACGAGCGTGCTCCCGACCTGGCTCCCCAAGACATCGGACGCAAAGGCGCCCCTCCCCCAACTGGATCGACGCAGAATCCAGCCCTGGGCCTCACTTAGGGAACCCCTGAGTCAGGCTTATTCAGGGCCCGTCCGGGGGTGTCCGGGGAAGTCGGCCACGGAGCCGCTCACCTGCGAAAACAAGGAAAGGAGCCCACGGACCAGTCCGGGCCCGTCCAGCACCGTCGAACCGCACCGACTGACGCTGGCTCCTGTGTCTCCCCTCTCAGAAGGGAGGAGGGCGCCCCCCATGGCCCTAGAAATCACCGCCACCACGCTCGCCTGGACGCTTCGTCGGGCGAGACGTCCCCACATGGACCCCGCACGCCCGCGGACTTGGGTCCGCCTATAAGGGCACCGCGGCATGGGCTCGCGAGCGCGGCGTAGGGGAGCCGCACTCAGCTCATCGTCCAGACGTATACATCCTCTTCTCCCATCGCGCATGGCTCATAAGGAGGAGGAAGGTAATTTTCAGGATCAAATTCATGCTCTTCGGTTATTATCTCGTTGCAGAGCTCGATGCACTCATCGCAAATATACACACCGGGGCCCGCGATGAGTTTGCGGACCTGCGTTTGACTTTTTCCGCAGAATGAGCAGTTCAAAACTGCAACATCCTGGCCCTGGAGTTCCTGCTCGGTGCTCATGGCAGTTTCGCGCGATCCGACATTTCGCTCTAGAGTCGACTCAGATCACGCTTCGCCCTCTCAGTATGTGGATGGTGGGCACCCAGTGTCTGTTCTCGCCGTTCGACGACCTCTCGCAACAGCGCCTCGGCTTCCTCTACTTCTCCGATGGCCGCCAGGTTCCGCGCCAGAAGGTGACACGTACGCAATGTCGCGCTGTCATGAGCTCCCAAGATACGTCGGCGCATCGGCAGCAGGACGCGCAACATCTTGACTGCGTCACCGCGATAACCGGCTTCGCCGATGTTGAGCGCAAGATACTGACGCGACTGCAGTACATCTGCGTGTTCGTCACCAAGAATCGATATCTGCCTGGCGAGCAGATAGTGGAGTTCTACGGCCGCCTGTCGGGGGTCGCCCAGGGCCCCTATGCTGTGTGCGAGAAGTTGACAACTCCTCAAGAAGTCCGGATGGTTCTCCCCGAGAAGATCCTCCTGTGCGGCGCACACATCTTCCAGGAGATCCCTTACGCGAGGCCAATCCCCGCGTTCACCATGATCAACCGCCATGAGATAGCGAGACCGCAAGGAGGACGCGGTGCGGCTCACGACGGCACGGTTGCGGGCGAGGGCTATCAGATCAGCGGTACGCGTGCCCCGCTTCTGCGGCTGCGGCAGCCCCTGAGCCTGCATGACCACCAGAAGATGGCGGTAGATGTCCTCTATGGAGAGAAGTTGCGGGCCTTCAGGAACACCCTCCCGCAGTAGCTTCATCAGCCTCCCGGTGAAAGCGGTGTGCTCTTCACCGGGAAGGACCAGTGCGACCTGATCGCGCTGAGCGGACGTGAGCACGTACGTGCCGTCGACATCGAGTTGACCGACGACGGACGCGATCGGATCAGCCATCGTCTCCGAGATGACTCGTCCCGAGAAACAGCAGTCGAGTATGATTACTTTGGTCGTCGCATGACTGTTGAGTACCGCACTGCGCAGTTTTTCGAACTCCAGCGAAGTGAATTCGGGCTCGTTCCATTCACTGTCGGGCAGGCCAAGATAGAGCTCGTGACGCTTACCGCCGATCAGTCCATGGCCGGCGAAATACACCAAGAGCAGATCCTCTGCCTCTGATATCGCCGACCGCAGCCTCCTGCCCAGCAGGCGGATATCCCCTTCGTTGAGAAGGGTGATGCAGTTCTCCTCGGGGACTATCCCGAATGTGGGGTCTGACAGCAAGATACTGAGATCACGCAAGGAGGTCTCAGCCGCGAGCAGGTCCGGAATCGCTTCGTCATTGTATTCGCTTGTGCCCATCAGAATCACGCGCGAGCGCTGGGGGTCCGGCAGGCGCATACTATTCGGACTCTCGATTGAGCACTTCGTCGACCAGCGCCTCGACTCGCTTTTCCCGAATGTTCTTGGCATCCACCTCGATCTCAGCCCCATCTTTGCCCAGCACCTTGATCTTGACACTTGAGCGCCGCGGCAGCGAGAGCCAGCTTCTCAGAGTGGCCACCAGAACCGAGACGGCCCCTCCGGAGCCCAGTGCCACGACCAGAGCCTGGGGCACCGTCCCCAGTTGGCCGTCCTCTGGGGCTCCTGAATGGACCGTTACCCTTCCATGAAACTCTGATTCACCTCGGAGCCAATCCGCAAGTGACTCCAAGTCCGGGATCGGGTCGGCGGATTCCAAGGAAAGTCGAGCCTCCACCGGAACCTCCATAAGAGTTGCAGTAGTCGATCTTGGGGCTCATGGCCCGGTCCCCCGGCATAGGTGTGGCGCGCTGCTGGACACGTATGTTCTGTCCACGCGAGCGGGAGGTCGCTGCGCTGCGATGCCGCCAGGAGGGGGTGCGGTCCTTGATGATCCACCGTTCTACCGATTTTGGGTCCACGTCGAGGGACCCGGCGAGCGCGGCGATTGTCAGGCCCTGCTCCAGTAGAGCGGCGCGCAGGTTCGTTCGGCATGCGTCCGTCCGGATTCCGGAACGTCCTAGGTCGCGGTCAAGCCTATGAGGCTGTCATGAACACGTTCAGTGATGTAGCGATCTCGGCCCGTAGGTCGGCCGCACGCTCCTCCGTAGACACTGGCCTTTGGAATCGCCCCCGCCGGATACGGGCTTCAGGAGAGGAGTGGCCGCAGATGATCTTTTCTCCGGCAGTGATTACATTGCGGCGCCGCTAGAGGCCCGGGTCGAAGACCGGGGGGCGTCCGCCGCGCGAGCCGTGGCGGGCGCGTCCGGCCTGCTGGCCGGCGCCTTCGGGGACGGTGGCCCCGATCCCGCGGCTTCGCAGACACCAAGATCTATTGGACAGGCCCTAGAAGTTCGGTGGTGCCCCTGGGGGCTCGCCCCCGCCGGACGGTGGACGCAGTCGCCAACGCGAGCACCGCGATCCGCACCGCACACCCCGACGGGCAGCAGCCGCCGACCGCCACGGGCCTGGATACGGCCCTGATGTTGTGACCGCGCCGCTGGACGTGGACCGGCTGAAGCCCGACCCACTCGCCGCCCTAGGTGAGCCAGCCCTGCGCCAGCACCAGCCGCCGCGCGACCTCCGCATTGGCTTTTGGAGCAGGCTCTTAGCCGCGCGCTGCGCGGTCGGTGCGCACACTCATGTAGACCCCGTACAAGGTCTCCAATCCACCCAAGATCATCAGGACTACCCCGACCTTGGACGGCGTGATGATGACGATCTTCTCATCAAGGCCCGACAGCCAAAGCGCCAGCCCTGCCACGAATGTGATCGAACCAGTGAGGAGCGTCTTGTGAGCAGGGGCCATGAGCAATCCTTCCGACCGCGGGCGAACAGCGTTCCGAATCTCAAGAAACGCTAGTCAGGCCCGGCGCGCCGAACCTCCTGCCGATTAAGGAGATCCAGCTACATCCTTCGACCGACACCACCCCCCGTCACCCCAGCTTGTTAAACGAACAGCCGGCCCCCTGCACTGCTGGATCGCGGCCATGCCGGCCCGGCCCTAGGTTTCCGACCACAGGTGGCAGCTCATCGTGCTGGCCATGTGGGGCCTGCTCTCTACCGCCAACCTCGAAGGCCAGAAACAAAGATCGGTTGGGCCTGATGCGGTTCACCGCATCAGGCCCAACCGACCTAACTAGTGGCCTTTTCCGTTGGACCCACCTTGGGTGGTTCCTCCGGCCTCGGCCCCTTCCCGGTTGCCCTTGCCTTCGCGACCCTGCTGCTCAGCGTCGTCTCCGGCCATATCGTCCTTGGTCTTACTCATCTCTTTTGTCCTTTGCTATTTTTTTGTTTTTCTGATCGGGGAGTCAAACTCCCCGTGGACACTACTGTGTCGGACGCATGAGGAAGCGCAAGTCTCCGGCTGGGCGGCTCGGTGACGGATCGGTGGGCGCCCCTGCTACCGACCAATCTTGAGATCCACCGGACGTGGGAGGTCTCGGCTCGGATCAGCCGCAGGGTTCTGGCGCTGCTCGTTGGTCGCCTCGGCCGTGGGGGCGCGTCCCTATCGGCCGCGGCCGGTGGCGCACCCCCGCCCGACTCCTGTCTCAGGCGCGCGACCATGCTGCGAGTCTTCGGCGGCGTCACGCGGGTGGCGAGCGCCCGGCGACGCCGAGCCGGCGGGGTGGTGACCGGCCGCATCTGCCGCGCTCAGCCATCGATTCGTCGGGAGTGCCCTTCGGGGCGGCAGTAAAGGCATGCGGATCTCGACCCTTTACGCGTCACAAAGAAGTGTCTGCACAACTCTCTGCACTCGTACGATGACTATGAGTAACATGAGGTTGTAAGTCCGTCACCTCACTCGGGAGGTAGAGATGCACGTAGGTACCAAGCTCGGTGTGGTCCTGGTCGCCACGACGCTCGTCGGCGGTGCACTGGGCACCGGGGCGGTCGCCGGGGCCGCTCCGCCGCCGGCACCGGGCCTGGACGGGTCGGCCGCGGTCCAGTCCGATCCTCCGCAGGAGGAGGAAGGGCACGGTCCGGGCGCCATCGAGGTCGGGCCGGAGGGCGCCGCCGCGGCGATGCACCGGCTCCTCGTCCGGGACGAGCAGCGCGTTCGCCTCTGCGACGGGGTCGTCCTCCCGGCGGACGGGCTCAACGTCCGGACCGGGCCGGGCCTCGGCTACGCGAAGGTCGGAGTCCTGGCGAAGGGGTCCAAGGTGCGGACCGACTGGGACTCCATCCAGCGCAGGGACGGGTACCTGTGGGTCCGGCTCAACTCCACCCAGTGGATCGCCGACTACATGCTCGGCGCCGACGACGGGGCCGTCCGCGGCAAGTGGTACGTCAAGTACTCCAACTGCTGAGCGCGCCCCTTCCGGGCCGGCGTCCACGGACGCCGGCCCGGTCCCGTCGCGCTGGTAGCGTCCCCGCATGGAAGAAGTGCCGTACACCGGTGGTGAGAAGGAAAGCCTGAAGGCCGCTCTCGACAGGCATCGAGACGTGGTCCTGTGGAAGTTGAACGGCCTGGACGAGGAGCAGGCGCGGCGTCCGATGACGCCGTCCGGGACGAGCCTGCTCGGCCTTACCAAGCACCTGGGCGCCGTCGAGTACAACTGGTTCTGCGAGACGTTCGGACGGGAGACCGAGCCGCTCCCGTTCCGGGACGACGACCCGGAGGCCGACCTCAGGATCGAGCCCGGCGAGACCATCGAGAGCGTCGTCGCCTTCTACGGGCGGGCGCGCGCCGCGTCCGACAAGGTCATCGAGGAGGTGGCCCTCGAAGACCGGGGCACCGCGTGGCACGGCGCGACCGTGACCCTGCGATGGGTGCTGATCCACATGGTCGAGGAGACGGCGCGGCACGCCGGGCACATGGACATCGTCCGCGAAATGCTCGACGGCGCGACCGGCGACCACGTCCGCGAGGACGACTAGCCCGCTAGGCCGGGCGTTTGGTGCGGGAGTGGCGGCGGCGGACGAGGCGGCGGGAGCGGCGGGCCGGGGGCAGCCACTTCGTGCGGAACCACATCTGCACCTGGGCCCCGCCGAGGACGCTGCGGTGGATGCGCAGGTAGCCGCCGGTCGCCTCGGCGGCGCGGCGGGCGATGTCCAGGCCGAGGCCGGTGGAGCCGCCGCCGCTGCTGCCCCGCTTCAGCGCCGCGTCCGGGTCGGCGATGCCGGGACCGCCGTCGGCGACGAGGATGCCGGTGACGCCCTGCCCCTGGTGGAGGGTGACGACGAAGCCGGTGCCCTCGGCCGTGTGCCGGAAGATGTTGCCGAGCAGCGCGTCCACGGCGGCGGCCAGCTCGGTGCCGGGGACCGGCAGCGGTGCTGGGCCCTCGGCGCCGATCAGCTCGCAGGAGCGCCCCTCGTCCTCGGCGAGGACGGACCAGAACGCGACCCGGTCGCGCAGGACCTTGGAGGCGTCGCAGCTGCCCCGGCCGGTGGGCCGCCGGACGGTCCGGATGATCTGGTCGACCTCGCGTTCGAGCCGGTCGACGGCCTCGCGGGTCTGCTCGGCGACGTGCCCGTTCCCGAGCGACTCCACGTTGAGCCGGAGCGCGGCGAGGGGGGTGCGGAGCCGGTGCGACAGGTCGGCCGCCATCTCCCGCTCGGCCGACAGCAGCTGGACGACGTGGTCGGCCATCGCGTTGAACGCCAGCCCCGCCTCGACCAGTTCGGGCGGCCCGTCCGGCTCGATCCGCACAGACAGCTCGCCGTCGCCGAACGCGCCCGCGGCCTCGGCCAGGCGGCGGGTGGAGCGGATCATGCGGGCGCCCAGCCGGTCGGCGACGGCGACGGACCCGGCGACGAGCGCGGCGGCGACCGTGGTCATGACGAGCCACGCCTTCCACACGCCGCGCGACAGGTCCTCGTCGGGCAGGAACACCTCGACGACGGCGGTGCGGCCCGCGTCCAGCGACACCGGCTGGAGGAGCGCGTACCCGCCGTCCACGCGGGCGGTGTAGGAGCGGCCGCGCCGCCCGGCCTCGGTGAGCTGCTCGGGACGGGCGCCCTCGTCCTCGCGGGGGTTCTTCGGGACGAGGCCGCCGTCCGGCATGTGGACGGTCATCCGCCCGGCGGCGCCCGCCTGGGTGCTCGCGACGGCGCGTTCGAGGGCGGCCGGGTCCTCGGTGACGACGAGGACGGGGCCGAGCGCGCTGGCCTGCCGCTCCGCGGTGGTCAGCGCGCGGTCGCGGGCGATCTCCCGGACGGTGAGGGCGAGCGGGATCAGGAACGCCAGCGCGACCATCGAGGTGACGGCGAGCGACACCAGGACGAGCGTCCGCCTCATGCGCGCGGGTCCGCCAGGCGGACCCCCACGCCCCGGACCGTGTGCAGGTAGCGGGGGGCGGCGGCGGTCTCGCCGAGCTTGCGGCGCAGCCAGGACAGGTGGACGTCGATGGTCTGGTCGTCGCCGTAGGCCTGCCGCCACACCTCGGCGAGCAGCTCGCGCCGCGCGACGACCCGGCCGGGGCGCGCGGCGAGGTAGGCCAGCAGGTCGAACTCGCGGCGGGTCAGCTCCAGCGGCTTGCCGTCCAGCCGCGCCTCCCGGCGGTCGAGGTCGATGTGCAGGCCGCCCACGCTGAGCTCCGCGGTGGGCCCGGACCGCGCCGACCTGCGCAGCACCGCGGCGAGCCGGGCGCTGAGGTGCTCGATGGAGAACGGCTTGATGAGGTAGTCGTCGGCGCCCGCGTTGAGCAGCCGGACGATCTCGGGCTCGTCGTCGCGCGCGGTCGCGATGATGACGGGCACGTCGGAGATGCCGCGCAGCATCTTCAGCACCTCCGCACCGTCGAGGTCGGGCAGCCCGAGGTCGAGCACCACGACGTCGGGCGGGGACTGCGTGACCTCGCGCAGCGCGTCCATCGCGGTCCCGACGCTGCGCACGACGTGCGACCGGGCGCTCAGCTCCCTGATCAAGGCGGTCCGGACGTTCGCGTCGTCCTCGACCACCAACACACTCGCCATGGCGGAACCGTATGCCACCATGTGCCCATGCGTCGCGCGATGTCGTATGTTGCCCCGTGGGCCGGGGTGACCGCGCTCGCGGTGGCGCTCTCCTGGCTCGGCGTGCGCGGCGTCGTGCGCAGCGCGGTGTCGGACCGGTCGGCGCCGCCGCCGATCGCCGGGCCGGTGATCCATTCCAGCCCGTCCCAGCCCCCGGGGCCGACCGCCGCCGGGTCGCCCACCGCCCGGTCGAGCCCGCCGACCGGCCAGGACGAGGGGCCCGCGCCGTCCAGGACCCCGAAGGCGCCTCCCGTCAGGCCAAGCGGCGGCGGCTCGCCCGCCAAGCCGACCGACCACGTGCGCAGCTACGCGACGCGCGGCGGGAGCGCCGCGATGTCGATCGAGAAGGACCGGGTGCGGCTGGTGTCGGCCACGCCGAACCCCGGCTACGAGACGCGCGTGACGCAGACCGAGGGCTGGCTGCGGGTCGACTTCCTCTCCGACAAGCGCACCTCGTCGGTCATCGCGTCCTGGTACGAGCACGCCCCGACGGTCAAGGTCTACGAGTACTGAGCGGGCAACCAACCGATTGTCGACCGTTTCGCGCCGCCACGGTTTCGGCGGCGAACCCAGCGGGAAACAGTGGGTCAAATCGCTGGGACCGGCGGGGGCGGTCGGAAAGGTCAACGGCTCCCATGGTTCTGGATCCCGGAGAGGCCGGGCGCGCCGGCGCGGCGGACGCCGAGGAGCGCCGCGCGCAGGTCCGCAAGGCCGCCGCCGCGAGCGTGATCGGCACCTCCATCGAGTGGTACGACTTCTTCCTCTACAACACCGCCGCGGCGATCGTCTTCAAGGACGTCTTCTTCCCCGCGTCGAGCGACTACGCGGGCACGCTGTCGGCGTTCGCGACGTACGCGGTGGGCTTCGCGGCCCGCCCGGTGGGCGCGGCGATCTTCGGACACTGGGGCGACCGGCTCGGCCGGAAGGCGACGCTGATCGTCACGCTGGTGCTGATGGGCGTGTCGAGCGCGCTGATCGGCGTGCTGCCGGGCACCGAGACCATCGGCTGGGCCGCGCCCGTGCTGCTCGTGGCGCTGCGGATCCTGCAGGGCGTCGCGGTCGGCGGCGAGTGGAGCGGCTCGGTGCTGCTGTCGATGGAATGGGGCGACCAGAGGCGGCGGGGGCTGATGGCGAGCCTGCCGCAGCTCGGCGTCCCGATCGGGCTCATCCTCGGCACCGGCATGATGACCGCCATCGCGCTGTCGGCGGACGAGGCGTTCCGGAACTGGGCGTGGCGCGTCCCGTTCCTGTTCAGCCTGGTCCTCGTCGGGATCGGGCTGTGGGTGCGGATCCGGGTGATGGAGACGCCGCTGTTCGCCGAGGTCGTCAAGCGCGACGAGGTCGCCCGGGTCCCGGTCGTCGAGGTCGTCAAGCGGCACCCCCGGGAGATCCTCCTGAGCGCGCTGCTGCGCTGCTCGGAGCAGATGCCGTTCTACCTGTTCACCTCGTTCGCGCTCACCTACGTGCACAAGCACCTCGGCATGGCGCAGGGGCTCGCGCTGAGCGCGGTGACGGCGGCGGCCGCGCTGGAGCTCGTCACGATCCCGGCCGCCGGGCACCTCGGCGACCGCATCGGACCGCGGCGGGTGTACGCGGCCGGCTCGATCTGCGTGGCGCTGTTCGCGTTCCCGTACTTCGCGCTCCTCAACACCGAGGTCGCGGCGCTGGTCATCGTCGCGGTGGTGGTGGCGCAGATCCCGCACGCCGTGCAGTACGGGCCGCAGGCGTCGCTGATCGCCTCGACGTTCCCGACGCGGCTGCGCTACGGCGGGGCGGGCATCGGGTACCAGCTCGCCTCGGTGTTCGCGGGCGGCCCCGCGCCGCTGCTCGCGACGTGGCTGCTGCACGACTACGGCTGGCAGGCGATCTCGATCAGCATGATCGTGGCCTCGGTGCTGACGCTGGGCGCGCTCGCGCTGCTGCCCGCCCCTGTGGAGGAGCGCGCGGCGGTCAGTACTCCGACGTGACGAACCGCTGCGGCATGATGAACATCCCGGTCGCCTCGACCGTGACCAGCCCGTCCGGTGCGCTGATTGTCCCGGACGCGTGGACCTTGCGCCCCTCCACGCGGCTCGCCTTCGCCTCCACCTGGAGCGGGACGCCGAGCGGGGTGGGGCGCCTGTAGCGCGTCTCCAGGGTGGCGGTCATGCCGGGCGTGCCGGTGGCGGCCGCCGCCATGCCGAGCGCCTGGTCGAGGACCATCGCGGAGACGCCGCCGTGCACGTACGAGGGCGGGCCCTCGTAGACGGCGCCGAGCGTGAACTCGCCCCGGACGACGCCGTCCGAGGTCACCTCCAGGCTGATGGGCGGCGCGAAGGGGTTGAGCGGTCCGGTGACGGGGTTGGCGATCTGGCGGTCCATGCGGCGCTCGCCGGGCGTGACGAACGGCGGGGCGCCGCGGCGCTCGGCGGTGAGCCGGGCGGTCAGCGCCGCGATCTCGTCCGCCACCGCGGCGGCCTCGGGCGCGGGGGCCCCGCTGAGGACGGTGGGCCCGGCCACATCGCGCACCCCGGCGGCCAGGCCCGTACGCGCCCCGGCCACGTCGTCCCCCACCAA
>NZ_JBEUPA010000036.1:0-60194 GCF_040492065.1 Actinomadura sp. NPDC000929
AAGAGCTCGTGCTGCGCGGCGGTGAGCGGCTCGTCGGAGTACGGCCGGGCATCGTCGCCACTGATGACCATGGTCGGGGCGCCGTGCAGCACTCGCGCGAGGGGACCGCGCGGGGACCGGGGGAGTGGCGGCAGCGGCCCCTCCAGGCGAGCGATGTCGGCGGGGGAGATCTCACGGTGGGTCGCGGCCATCCGCTCGACGCGTCCGTCGGGGACGAGAAGGTCGACCTCCGCCCAGTCGCCGAGCGCGGGCACCGCGATCCGGACCAGCCGATGCAGCACCTCGTTCTCGTCCAGGGTGGACGACAGCACCGTGGTGATCTCGGCGACCAGAGCCAACCGGGAGTTGGCCCGCCGACCCTGCACCATCCGGTCGTGCTGTTCCCGCTCGATCCGGAGCCGCTCGGCCGCGTCCTGCAGCACGATGACCGCTCCGGTCACCGTCCCGGCACGGCCTTCCTCCGCGCCCGGCTCGTCGGCGTAGACCGGCGCGGATGACCAGGAGAGCGTCACCGAATGCCCGTCGCGGTGGGTGAAGGAGTCGCCGTCGGCGTGGTCGGGGACACCGGTCCGCAGCGTCCGGAGAATGCGGCAGTCCAGCCGCAGAGGGAGATCGCCCTCGGAGGCGCGGTGCAGGAACCGCTCCACCGGCCTTCCCAGCGCCTCTTCGGAGGAGTGCCCCAGCAGATGCCGGGCCCAGGGATTCCAAGCCGTGATCCTGCCGGACGCGCTGACGGCCACGATCGCCGAGTTCATCGCCTCGACCAGGCGGGCGGGGTCCGCCCCGCCCCGGTCGTGCGGCTGCCCGCTCATCTGCTCCTCCTGGTCGGACATCAGGATCCCTGCCCCTCGTGGCCACCGGAACACCTCGGTCCCGCAGGTGCATGGGCCGATCTGCCGGCGGCCTGCTCCCCGGAGGCGTCCCCGGTACCGGTGCACCGCGCGGTCGCCTCCGCTCGGCCGGTTCAGGAGACGATCAGAGAGACGACGGCGATGACCGTGCAGACGGCGGCCAGCGCGATGGCCATGCCTGCGGCGAGGCCCTTCATCAGCGAGAGGTATTCGTCTTTCATCGTCATCGGCTCGCCTCGGAGTTCGATGGACCTCTCGGCTGGCCGCCGGTGGGGGAGAGCGCTCGGCGAGAGATCACGGTTCCGCTCGATCAGTGAACGTCCCGCGCTGTCCGGTACAACCGGCCTGGCCGGACACGGTGCGCTCTGGCCGCCATGCCCGTGGCGTCCAGAGTCCCGGCGGTCATGCCGCGGCCTGGACCGCCGGGGTCGCCTGGACCACGAGTACGCGGTCCAGGCCCGTGAGGTGGAGGAGTTCGGTGAGTTGCCGGTTCGCGGCGCCGAGGCGGACGGTGATCCCGAGTCCTGCGGCGCGGTGCTGGATGCCGACCAGGACGGCGAGCCCGGCCTCGTCACAGGACGACACCTCGCCCAGGTCGAGTATCAGCAGCCGACCGCTGGGACGCAGCAATCCCATCAGGTGCTCGCGCAGCGCCGGCGCCGCGGAGGAGTTCAGGTGGCCGTGCAGCGCGACGATGGTGTGGCCGGGGCGCCGGCGGGCGGGTACTCGCCTCTCGACGGCCGTCGCGGCCGGGCCACCGGCAGCGGACGCGGCGCTCAGGGTGCTCATTGGTGATCTCCGATCACGGAACGCCCTGCCGGGCCCGGGAGGTGGGCGACGAGTGACACCGGATCGTGCGGCACGGGGGCGGGCGTAGACGTCACGGGAGGCGAGGATCTCACCGCAGCACATCGCCGGTCAGGGCCGCCGTCTGGGAACCTGTGCGAGTCGAACACTGTGCGGGCCATTTCGAGGCCCCGTTCTCGGTCCGTCGAAGACCGGATCGTGATCGCCGAAGACGGCGCCGGCATGGTGGCCCGCGCACGAAATGCCCTCGGTGCCACCGAGCCTACGCCACTGGGCACCCCCTGGACAGGCCGCCCTCACGCTGACCCCGGCGGAAACGGCGGACCCGGGGACGTTTCCCTGTCACTCTCCAAACCCGATCACCACAGATCAGGTTCGCGCAACGACCTTCATGGGCGGATCCGGCGGACGGCGAAGCGCCTGTCACGCCTGCACGACCACGATCAACGAGCCGGCCTACTCACGTGCCCAGGTCGCCCCAGTGACATGGGTTCAGCACCTGCGGGTGGGCCAGGGATCGCCTTAGAATTCGTCGGCGTCAAATCCTCACCATCAAAAAGGCGAAGAAAGAAATGCGCTGGCAACCGTTCCCGGGCGATCAGGCCGATTTAGCGCACTTCACCGGATCGAGCCGAGGGGCAGGTCCGCAAAAGCGGACCTGCCCCTCGGCTCGATCGTTCTCCGTGCGCGTTGTTAGAGCGCGCGGACCAGGTCGGCCTGCATGCCCTTGGGGCCGCGGATGGAGGTGAACTCCACCTTCTGGTCCTCTTCGAGGGTCCGGAAGCCGTCGCTTTCGATCACCGACTGGTGAACGAAGATGTCGGCGCTGCCGTCATCGGGGGCGATGAACCCGAAGCCCTTGTCGGGGTTGAACCACTTCACGGTTCCCTGAGTCATGGGATGTCTCCTTCGGACGGGTGCGGATCGACGCGGTCGCGTTGATCCGGGCTGCTGGCCGTACGCCCGTCTGGAGTGACCCAAAATGACGAAACGCCCGCTGTCGGAACTATGCGGGCGTTTCCACGTTCGCAAAACTCGACTACAACCATTGCTGCCCACACTACACCACAGCCACAGACCCCCAGCGAATTCCCGCATTCCACCGAGGTGGCGGCGGCTCCCGCACGGTGATGACGGGTTCTGGCGAGGTGGTCGGACGTCTGAGACAGCCCGGACCTGTCCGGGTCAGATCGGGAGTCGGGCGCGTCCGCGGGCAGCGGTCTGGCGGACCCGGTGAGCGGCCCGATGGCGGCACGTTCGTCGGCGGTCGGCGGTATGCCGGCGCCACAGCCATACCCCCACCGCTGCGGCGGCTGCTGCGACGAACATCGCCGCCGCTCCGCGGCGGATCTTGAGCGGAGTCGGGCTCTGGTCGGCGGAAAGGCCGGGTAGGCGAGAGGGGCCGACGGCTTCGGCCAGTTTGCCGATCCGGCCACGGAGTGCCTGGGCCGGTTGCCATGCGCGGTCGGCGGCGGGCTTAGCGTCCGGCCGGTCGGTGGGGACCGCGGTGTCGCTGTCCGTGTCTGCGGGGATGGGGGCGTTGGGGCTGGTTGCGGCTGTGCTCGGCGTGTTCTTGGTGGGGTCGGTGTCCATGGGGGTGGTTCCTTTCAGTGAGGGATCGGGGGCGAATCGTGGAGCTGAGGGGCGGGGCAGGTCAGTGGTCGATGGCGGGGCTGTCCGGCCGGCGCCAGACGAAGGTGCGGGTGTACCAGATGCCAGGGCCGTTGTGAGCGCGGCGGTGCCCGTAGACGATGGCGATGATGTGGCGGCAATCTTCTTCGGCGAGGGTGCCGTCATCGGCTTCAGGCCGCTCGGGTCCGCGTTGTATCTGGATCAGGAGCAGGCGGTCGGTTGGGCGTAGTCCGAGACACAGTTCGATCTGGCCGGCTACGCAGTCGACCGGGCGGGCGGCCAGTTTCCGGATCGAGGACGCCGCCTGCCAGGCCAGGCTGTCGGCGGCGGCGCCCAGATCCCACTGCCTGAGCGCGGTGCGGATCACTCGACGGGTCCGGGCAGCCGCCCAGCGCGTGCCGGGCAGGTGCCATCGACCAGCGTGCACCATCGGTTGGGGGCCGTCGGCGGAGTCGTCGGACCTGCTGGTCACAAGTCCGCTGTCACAGCACGGGTCCTGACGCCGAGGGGCGCGAGTCCGGCGTTCAGGTAGCGGCCCGGCTCGGGCCGGCCGCAGGGACGGGACGGCGGCACCGCCGCGGATGTGCGATGGGCGACCGGTCCACGCATTGTGGGTCGGGGCGTGTCGCTGGGGTCCTCGCCGGGGCGATCTGGGTCACGGGCAGGATCCTGACAATGGAGCACATCTTTTCTGGCGGAGTTGGGGTCGCGCGACGGGTCAACCCCAGGGGCGGAGATGTCGTCGTTTCCGGATATGCTCACTCTATCAGCGACTTCTGATATTGGCTAATATCAGAAGTGAAGTCCGACGGGAGTTCCTGAGCTCGAGGGGGAAGTGGTGGCAGGTCGCCGTCAGCAGGTACCCGACGCCTACCTCGGCGTCCACACCGACTACGCCGCCGCCCTGGCCGACACGGCGCTGGACGCTGCCACCCGCCGTGCCTACGACTCCCGCGTCCGGGTGTTCCTGGCCTGGCTACAGGACGCTGCGAACCTTGCCGACGGTGACCCCCTGACCGACCCGCAGGTGCGCGACCTCAGCGCTCGCGACTACAAGACCTACCTCAAAACCGTCCTAGGCCGCTCAGACAACACCGTCAACGCCCACCTCACCGCGCTGGACCGCTTCTACGAACACCTCGGACTGGGCAAGGCCGGCGTGAGCCGCACCCGCACTCCTCGCCGAGCCCCCCGCGCTCTGACCACCCCCCAACAGCAGCGGTACCTGGGCGCGGTCCAGCGCCGCGCTCTGGCCCGCGATCGGGTGATCGGACGGCTGCTGCTCTACTGCGGACTGCGCGTCTCCGAGCTGGTCGCCCTGGACACCGGCGACGTGCCACTGTCGGCACGCCAGGCCAGGGTCGGTGTCCGTTCCGCCGAGAATGAGATCTCCCGCGAGGTCCCGCTAACCGACGCCACAACATGCGACACCGTCGCATCCTGGAAGAGCGAACGAGCCGCCTGGCCCGGCGCCGACACCCCCGCCCTGCTGCTCAACCGCCGGGGCGGGCGCCTGTCGGCGCGGGCCGTCGATCAGATCCTCGACGAGATCGCCCTTGACGCCGGCCTGACCGACCAGGACGGCAATCCGACCGTCTCAGCACACGTCCTGCGGCACACCTTTGCCACCAACCTGCTGCACGCCGGAGCAGACATCGTCAGCGTCGCCGAACTACTCGGCCACACCCGCCTGGACACCACCCGGCGCTATACCCAGCCCGGATAGCGTCCACCCGCACCGACCTCCAAGGCGCCAGCGAACCCCACCCTTTCTAGGTCGCTGGCGATCCTCATTCTGGACCGAAACTGGCCCGGGGTCCTTGTCGCCGACGATGCTGGCATCTTTATTGGCCTAGAAGCATTGAAAAAAGACATAATGGAAACGATTTATCGGGGCACCTCGCTCCGGACGCCGCCGACCCGAGAACCGGACTGC
Source organism: Actinomadura sp. NPDC000929 (assembly GCF_040492065.1). Lineage (NCBI taxonomy): Bacteria > Bacillati > Actinomycetota > Actinomycetes > Streptosporangiales > Thermomonosporaceae > Actinomadura > Actinomadura sp. NPDC000929. The sequence goes on from NZ_JBEUPA010000036.1 coordinate 5,227, forward strand.
CTAGACCTGGATACGTTTATGTATGGGATGCCGGTCGCGTTGTCGGCCCGGGGGGCGGGCCTTGCTAATGGTGGTGGCGATCTGACGCGGATCACGGTAGTCCCCAATAATGGTAGGGTGGTTACTGCCTTTCCGCCTAAATGCTATGGGGCAGACCACGAGGGCTCCCTGGTTGGCTCCCCAAACCCCGCCTAAGAGGCTTCTACTATGAGCAAGATGACGGTCCGAGGCCTCTTCGTCCCGGATGGAACGCGGGTGTTCGTCCGTGCGTATCGATGGAGTTCTGGAGGCAGCACGCCAACTGCCAAGGTCCTGGCCGGCCACCTTTCATGGTCAGCCAAGGTCGGCGGCTGCTACGGGTGGAGGACGGCTTTGATGACACCGTCCTCGCGGCGATCGAAGGCCGCGTACAGGGCCGGGGCCTGCTCCAGGTCCACGTGGTGGGTGACGACGAACCCGGGGCGGGCGATCCCGGAGGTGACCAGGTCGCGTAGCGGTACGGTGTAGCGGCGGTCGTGCGTGCGGCCGGTCCCTATCGTCACTCCTTTGCCCCACAGAGTTCCCCAGGGCAGGCGCAGTGCACCGTCGGCGCTGCCTTCCGGGGCGGGGTGCAGGTCCTTGCCGGCATAGAGGCCGATGATGCCCAGATGGCCGGTCTGGTTGATCAGGCGGGCCAGATCGGCGAGGACCTGGGTCGGCTTCTCCTTGGAGAAGTCTGCTCGGTCGCGGGCCTGGAACCCCACCGCGTCGATGCCGCAGTCGACGCCGTCCAGCGGTTCCTCGCCGCGCGGCAGCCCGGTGCTGCGCCGGTGGTCGCGGATCTGCTCGACGGGGTCGCCGTCGGCGGTGTTCACCGGTATGGCGCCCGCTTCGACCGCCTTGTCCAGCCGCTCGGGTATCCGATCCACCACGAAGACCTCGGCGGCGCCGCGCAGCCGCGCGCTGTAGGCGGCCAGCAGGCCGATGGTGCCGGCGCCGAACACCGCCACCGTGCGTCCGGGGCGGACCTGGGCGAGTTCGGTGGCGTGCCAGCCGGTCACGAACGCATCGGCCAGGGTGACGAAGTCGTCCTCGCGTTCGTCGCCGGGCTCGCCGGGCAGTGGCACGCAGTTGGCGTCGGCGTACGGGACGCGCAGCTGGTCGGCTTGGGCGCCGGTGTAGTGGCCCATTCCGGCGTACCCGTAGGCCGCGCCGAAGCCTCCGGGGCGTACGCGCAGGCAGGCTGCCGACAGGCCGCGTGCGCAGTTGGCGCACAGGCCGCAGAACAGATGTGTCGGCAGGACGACCCGGTCCCCGGCGTTGATCGTCTGGACCCCTGGCCCGGTCTCCGCGACCGTGCCGAGCGCCTCGTGCCCCAGAACCATGCCCGGGTCGGCGCCGGTCCGGCCGTCGTACATGTGCAGGTCGGTGCCGCAGATCGCGCTGGAGGTGATGCGCACGAGCACGTCCGTCGGCTCCTCGATCCGGGCGTCAGGTACCTGCTTGACCTCGACCTCCCGGTCGCCTTGGAACACCACTGCTCTCATCTGCGTCTCCTTCCGGTCTACCGCGCGGCGCCGAGATAGGCGAGGGGAGCGACCACGGCTGCTTGGACAGCGGTGTCCAGCGTGGGCTGGATGACGGGGGCGAACGCGGCGCTGTGGTTGGCCGGGATGTCGGTGGCCACAGTTCCCCTCCTGGCGGCCGAGGCGTACCGGTCGGGATCCACGCCACCGAACCCCCAGAAAGTGAACGGGACTCCGAACGCCTTGGGGATCTGACTGAAATCCTCGCTGGCCGTTTGCAGAGGGAGCGGCCGGGCCCGGTCGCCGAAGAAGTCGTCGAACGCGGCGGCGACCTTGCGGGTGGTGCCGGAGTCATTGACGGTGGGCGGGAAGCTGCCGAAGTGCTCGATGTCGGGGGGCTTGGGCGCGCCGGACGCCGAGCACTCGGCGGTGGCGATCCGTTCGATGGCGTCCCTGATCTGGTCGCGCGTACCTTCGTCGTAGGTGCGGACGTTCAGCTGAATCTCGGCCGAGTCGGGGATGTTGTTGGGGTTGGAGCCGGCGTGGATGCTGCCCACGGTGAGCACCGCCGGGATCAGCGGGCCCAGTTCGCGGGAGACGACCGTCTGCAGCCGGACGACGAGCATCGAGGCCATCACCACCGGGTCGATGCCCATGTTCGGGGCCGAACCATGAGCGGACCGGCCGTGGACGGTGATTCGGTAGTTGTCCGCCGCTGACAATGCCGACCCTGACCGGGTGAGTACCTGCCCCGCCGGATATGGCAGCACATGCTGGGCCAGGCACACGTCGGGCCGGGGGACCTGGTCGGTGAGCCCGTCCTCGACCATGGTGTCGGCGCCGTCACCGGGCTCCTCGGCGGGCTGGAACAGCACGGTGTAGGTGCCTTTCCAGGCGTCCTTGGCCTTGGCCATCAATTGTGCCGCGCCGAGCAGGGCGGCCACATGGGTGTCGTGCCCGCAGGCGTGCATGACAGGCCGCCCGTCCCCGTCGGTGACCGTGCTGGCGTACGGCAGGCCCGTCTCCTCCTTGATCGGAAGGGCGTCCATGTCGGCGCGGAAGAGCACATGCCGGCCCTCCCCGTTGTCCAGCACGCCGACCACGCCGGTGCCGCCAATCCGATCGTGCACCTGGTATCCCCAGGAGTTCAGGCGTTCGGCTACCAGGGCGGACGTCCGCGTCTCCTGATGCCCGAGTTCGGGGTGGGCATGGAGATCCCGGTAGAGAGACTCCAGATCAGGCCTGATGTCGTCCAGCCCGGACAGCACCCGCCCGGCACCCCCGGTTGCAGTGACCATCGCCCTTCCTCTCACCCGAAAAGGTGACGCTCTGCATGCTTATCGTTATAGGGGCCTAAGCGCGCCAAACAGCCGCAAACGTTCGACAAGGCCGCCGGTCGCCCGCCCCTGGCTCCGGCCGGTGATCCTTAAGATCACCGTGTGGGGATCGAGACGATCATGACGGTGCTCGACCTGACCGGGGTGTTCATCAACGGGCTGCTCGGGGGAGCGGTGGCGCGCAAGCGCGACCTGGACCTCTTCGGGTACCTCTCGATCGGGCTGGTGTCCGGGCTGGGCGGTGGTCTGATCCGCGACACGCTCCTGCAGCACGGGCCGCCGGACGCCCTCACCAACGCCTTCTACATTCCCACCGCGCTCGTCGGCGGAATGCTGGCCTTCCTGCTCCAGTTCACTGAGCAGGACTGGAACCGGGTGTTCTACCTGCTGGACGCCATCGCGCTCAGCGTGTGGGCCATCACGGGGGCGCAGAAGACCCTGGACGTCGGGCTCGGCTGGCTCCCCGCGCTCCTGCTGGGGACCATCACGGCGGTCGGTGGCGGCGCTGTCCGGGACCTGCTTCTCCAGCGCGTCCCGGCGGTGTTCGGCGGCAATGCCCTCTACGCCTCTGTCGCGCTCGTGGTCGCCGGGATCCAGGTTGCCTGCTCCGGGCTCGGCGCCCCCGTCGCCGGAACGGTCGCGGGGGTCGTGACCGGCACCGCCCTGCGGGTGATCGCCTACCGGCGGGGCTGGGCACTGCCCGAGGGAACGACCTGGGAGCCACGCGACGTCCTCGACAAGGTCACCCGCCACGACCGGCGCGACCCCGACCACCGGCCGCCCAACGACGAGTAAGCCCTGACGAGCAGGAGGCCGTCGGCGCACCGTGTCACCCGCACGAACGCTCCCACTCACGGCCCCGCCCGGCAGCGAAACCTCAGACACCGCACCAGTCTCCGTTACTGCTTCCTAGCAATAGAACGTTCCTTATCGCTACGACGCTCCACTCGTGGGACGCCACGCACAGGGTGCGGCCTTCCCGGCGGCGACGGCGCATCTGACATCGGCTGAGGCTTTTGCCGATGGCAGACTTGGCTCCGGACTTCTCCCACGCCTTGCAGTCGTTGCGGTTCCCGGCGGGCGGCCGGCCGACCACGACGACCGGGCGGGTTTCGGCGTCGATGACGACCATTAGTGCGCCAGTACGCCGCGACCAGCGTGCCCGGTCCTCCAGCGGAAGGCTCCACGGCCGGCCCTTGCGGACGGCGCGTCCGCACCCTCGTGCCGCAGAACCGTCACCAGTTCGCCGAACTGCCGCGGGCTCAGCCCGGTGAACGGGACTGTCCAGGACGGCTCCGACGCCGTGATCACCAGCCACACGGTCCGCGTGATGCCGAACAGAAATTGATGGTGCGGTACGGCTCTGGCGTCAAGAATCACCGGATGCATGAAGTGAAGCTGTCCGACGGGATCATCACTCTGTCCCCCCTGCGCCTGGACGATGCGGAGGCGCACCTCGCAGGGGAGGACGAGCTGCTCGTTCGCTGGCTCAACGGCGGCCCAGGCACGCGACAGGGCATCGAGGCGTACTTCCGGCACTGCCGGGAGCAGTGGGACACCGCCGGACCACTCCGCGCGTTCGGCATCCGGACGGGTCCCGACGAGGTGCTCGTGGGCACGATTGACTTGCGATTCGCAGGAGAGGGTCTGGCGCCCGGCCAGGTGAATGTCGCCTACGGCCTCTATCCGTCCTGGCGGGGGCGTGGCCTGGCTACCCGCGCGGTCCTGTTGGCCTCCCAGTACGCGGCGAGTGAGGGCGCTGCGGAGGCGGTAATCCAAGTGGAGCCGCGGAATCCCGCATCTGCCGCAGTCGCGCAGCGGGCAGGGTTCACCCCCGGCAAGCCGACACACAGCAGCGACGGCACAAGGTTCGACCGGTACATCCGGGACCTGCACGCCGCCACCCGGTGACGACCAACAGTTACGGGACAGCCCTTAGCAGTACGACCAGATGGTCAAGTACGCCACCGCGCTGCGGCTGGGCACGGCCGAGGCCGAGTAGGTGCTGCGCCGCTTCACCCAGGGTCCCAGGACCCCACCTACAAGGCCATCGAGGAACTCGGCAAGGCGGTCAGGAGGGTGTTCGTCGCCGAGTACGTCGCCTCCCCGGAGCTGCGCCGGGAGATCCACGAGGGACTGCAGGTCGTGGAGAACTGGAACTCTGCCAAAACGACCTGTTCTCCGTCAGCGCCGGCACCATCCCGCGCAGCGACAAGGACCACCAGGAAGTCTCCATGCTCAGCCTGCACCTGCTCCAGTCCGCGCTGTAGATCTCCGGAGGGAGCGGTCGACCTTGAACCCCTGACGAATCACGGTTGGCCGCGACGATGAGTTCTCCGCCCGCCCGTGGTCTCTCCTGGAAGAACGGCATGATCGACGAGGCGGAGTCGAAATGGGCAAGGTTGTTGCGCAGGCATCGGTGTCTCTGGACGGGTTCATCGCGGGGCCGGGCGGTTCGGGATTCGACCGCCTGTTCGCGTGGTGCACCGCTGGGGAGGTGGCGACGCCGTCGGCGCAACCCGACCGGCTCACGTACCGCACCTCGGCCGGGTCAGCGGGCTATCTGCGCGACACGATGGCGCGCACCGGGGCCTTGGTGGTCGGCCGGGGCCAGTTCGATCTGACCGGTGGATGGGGCGGGTCGCATCCGATCGGGGACGTGCCCGTGTTCGTGGTGACCCACCGGCCACCGGAGGGCTGGGTGAATACCGTCACCCCGTTCACCTTCGTCACCGACGGCGTCGAGTCGGCGATCCGGCAGGCGGTCGCGGCCGCCGGCGCGCGCGATGTCGGCGTCGGCCCGGGGAGCGTGGTCGGCCAGGCCCTGGACCTGGGGCTGCTGAACGAGTTGCGGCTGGACCTGGTGCCGGTCGTGCTCGGCGGCGGTGTACGCATGCTGGACGGCGTCGGGGCGGCGCCGGTCGACTTCGGCGACCCCGAGGTGATCGTCGGCGCCGGGGTGACACACCTGATCTACCGGCGTTCCGCCACCTGATCTGTTTCCTACCTGGAGTGTGCGTGATGACGCAGATGAAGTTCGAACTTGTACCGGTGCCGGTCGCCGACGTGGACCGCGCCAAGGCCTTCTACACCGACAGGCTCGGGTTCGCGGTCGACGTGGACGTCGAACCCGTGGCGGGAACGCGGATCGTGCAGCTGACCCCACCGGGGTCGGCATGCTCGATCTTGTTGAGCACCGGACTCCCGGGCATCGCGGAGATGACGCCGGGCTCATTGCGCAGCCTGCATCTGGTGGTCGCCGACGCGCGCGCCGCCCGCGCCGAACTCGCCGCGAAGGGAGTCGACGTGGGTGAGGTCGACGAGCACGAGGGCGCCATGCTGTTCGTGCCGTTCGCGGACCCCGACGGCAACACCTGGCTGCTCCAGGAGATGCCGTGGCGCTCCGCCGACTTCACGCCCTGACCGCCTGCGGCAGGGCCGACAAGCTTGGCCTCCCACGCCGGTTACGGCTGGGCCGGGCGGTGCGCTGGTTGCCAGGCCGAACACCTCGCCCCTGCCGCAGCCGGGCAAAGCGGGCTGAGGACAGCGCCGGGTAAGAAAGTGGCGGGTGGCGCAGGTCACCGGGTGGTGTGAGGCGGTCGGTCAGGATGCCACGCGCCAGCTCGGCGATCTGGCCACCTTGCAATCGGAGGCGGCGCATATGCGGGCGTTGGCGGTCCGCTGCCAGCTGGCCGACGCGGTACGCAAGCCGCAGGGCGCGGCCGAGGAGTTCCGGCAGGCCCGGATCCTCGTCCAGTCCCCAGAGTCGACCGGCCGCGCGAACACATAGCACAGGCCCGCCGCCGTCGCGTGATCCCAAGATGCGGGAACCGGCGCCGCGCCCCTGGTGGTCGGGACCGCGGGTGGCCGGGCCCCGGTGGTCGGGACTCGGTCAGGGCACGGCGGAGATCGCAGTGTCCAGGCCGCGGGCTACGACGATCTCGGCGTTGCCGTCGGCCAGGCGGTAGCGAAGGCCCACCACTGCGGCCTGCCCGGCGGTGACCTTGTCGGCGAGTGCCCGGGAGCGGTCCAGCAGCAGGTCGACGGTGTGCCGTACGTGCTCGGCCAGGATCTGTTCCGGCTCGGCTCGTCCGGCAGCGCGGGCGGCCAGCACGCTGGGCGTCACCCGCTCGACAACATCCCGGACGTACCCGGCCGGTGGCATGCCGTGCTCCAGCGCGGCGCACGCCGCGCCGACCGCGCCGCACGAGTCGTGACCCAGCACCACCACCAGCGGGCAGCCCAGAACTTCCACACCGTACTCGATGCTGCCCAGTACCTCCGGCCCCATCACCTGGCCAGCGGTACGCACCACGAACAGGTCGCCAAGACCCCGGTCGAAGATGATCTCGGCCGCCAACCGGGAATCGGAACACCCGAACAGCACCGCGAAGGGCTGCTGGGCCGGGGCGACCTGGCTGCGGCGGGCGGCGTCCTGGTTTGGGTGCTCGACGGTACCCGCGACGAAACGCCGGTTGCCGGCCAGCAGCAAATCCAAGGCCTCGCGGGGCGTCGGGTTCGTGATCTCGGTCATGGCCGCAGCCTATGAGCCGGTCACAGCCGCCGCATCTCTGCCCTGCGCCCTGGGGTGTTGCGGCCCTGAGTCCCCGCGCGCCACCCTCCCCGGGTCAACAGAGACCTGGTCTCACGGCGGCTCGGGCAACAGGATCGGCTGAACCGTCCGGCAGCGACGCCTCGACCTCCTCGCCGCGAACGCGGCGGCAGAGCCTGCTGCCCCGTCGAGCGCTGCCGCCGGCGCGGGGGGCGAGTGGACCCCGGTCTCTGACACTTGATGGTGTTCGCTGCGGTCCAGGGCCGCCTTCGTGTTCGAGCTTCGCACGGTCTCGGGGCTGAGAAGTTCTGACCTCACCTCAGGGCCGGGCGGGCGCTCCCCAGCGGGACGGGGAATGGGAGAGCCTTGGGCCCGCCCCAGGTGCGCCATCCGCTGATGGTCCTGGGCGCGGTGCCGGCGCACGCGTTTCCGCGGGTTGAGGAACCTGCGGAACCGGGGTGCCGATGACGAGGATGTGCGTCGTTCGCCGACCGCCCACGGCACCGCTGCGGTTCCATAATGACCATGATGCGAAGAAGGTCATCGGCCGCCGTCGTCGCCGTTGGTGTCGCTGTCGTGTTCGCCGCTCTCTCGTCCTGTTCCTCTGCTTCCCCGAACGGGTCTCCCGCCAAGGGCCAGCCCGCCAGATCCGGTTCCGGGTCACCGGCACCCGATCCCACGCCGACCGGGCCGTGCGCTGATGGGACGTGCGAGATCAAGGTCGCCGTGGGCGACGTTGTGACAGTGCCGGGAAAGTACGGCCTCGGGCCGATCGAGGTGACGGCGATCACCGGCCGCGCGGTCGAGATGGTCGCGCCGCTGACGGGGTCCGGCTACAGCATTTCGGGCTGTTCCGGTGGCGGCGGCGTTTCGTCGCAGGGCGGCGACGTCCGGCTGAGCTGCGAGAAGGGAACCACCGCGACCATCAACAACGCCATGAGCCTGGAAGTCGCCGAGATCCTCGACACCGCCGCCGTCCTGCGTATCGAACCCACCGGGTGAACGCTGGAACCAGGTCTGGAACCAGCTCACACCCCACCGGCGCAGCCAGATACAACCAGCCACATATAGGACCCTCAAGGAGCATTCCTCGACAGAGTGCCTCCCCAGATCGCATGCACGTAGGCGGCGATCTGCCGGAAGGTACTCAGCCTTGTACCAACCGCCGGTAGGCGTCCGCGCCAGCACTCCCCACCAGCATGACGAGGTGGGGCATATGGGAGTGGAACAGGTTCATATCGCTCAGGACGTCTACGACAAGCTCGGTGAGCGGGCGTTGCAGGAGATCGCTCGATAGCTTTGGCCGGTGGACCGTCAGACGGGCGGTTTTAACAATCGCTTGCCGTCGACCGAGCACGCCTCCTCTTCATCATCAGGTGACTTCTCCGGCGCGCTGGTGCTGATTACCGTCTCTGGCGAACGTGAAAGACGGCACCGCCGAGGCGCCAGCCACATCGGGTCAGATACTCAGCGCTCGGCTCGATACGGCTTGAACACTGACTGGCTGGAGGACATGACGGAAGCCTCATCGCGGGCTCGTCGGTTGTTCCTGGGCGGGCAGTCGATGTCTCTGCTCGGTGACGGCTGCGCGGTGCTCGCTGTGCCGCTGCTGGTCCTGCAGTTGACCCGTGACCCGTTGGCGGCGGGTCTGGCGGCCGCGCCGCGCGGGATCGGCTATCTGCTGGTCGGACTCCCCGCGGGGCCGATCGTGGACCGGCTGAATCCGTGGGCGTTGCTGGTCGCCATGGATGTGCTCCGCGCCGGGGTCTTCGTGATCCTTCCCGCGTTGGTGTGGCTGGGGGCTGCCCCGCTGGGGGCCGTGCTGGCCCTGGCGTTCGTGGGCGGGGCCGCCACGGTGTTCTTCGACGCCGCGTTGACCGTCGCCGTGAAGGACCTGTTCCCGGCCGAGGGGTTGCTGAGGGCCAACTCGACGTTGGAGAGCGCCGACCGGACATCGCAGATGGTGGGCCCGGCCATCGTCGCTCTGCTCGCCACCTGGATCGGTGTCGAAACCGCGTTACTGATCAACGCGGCGACCTTCGCGGTGTCGCTGGCCACCCTGGTGCCGCTGCTGATCGATGTGAGGGCGGGGCGGGCGCGGGGCGATAACGCCTGGAAGGCACGGTCGGCCGGTCGTCCGGCGCCCGGCAGGTCCGGCCGAACCCGGGTGACACCAAGATCGGTTCGCCTGATACTCCGCAGGCTCGGGGAGGATCTTTGGGAGGGCCTGCGGTTCATCGTCGGCTTTCGCCCGCTGCTGGCCCTCACCATCGTTCAGACCCTGGTCAACCTCTGCCTGGCGGTGGACACCCTGATCGTCTACTTCGCCCGCGTGCAGTTGGGCCTTGCGACGCCGCTGGTCGCCGCCGTGATCACGGCGGGTGGGGCCGGCGGGATCGCCGGGGCGGTCACCGCTCCGTTCATCGCGGCGCGGCTGGGGGCGATGCCCTCGATCAGCCTGGGCATCCTGCTGGCGGCCGGCTCCCTGCTGGTCATGGGAGCCAGCACCGGGTGGGCGCCCCTGCTGGCCGCCAACGCCGTGCAGATGTGGGCGGTGTCGATCGCCAGCGTGATCAACCGCAGCACCCGGCAGCGCTGGATTCCCCGCGAGCTTCTCGGGCGGGTCACGACAGCAGCACGAGCGTTGTTCGTCGCGGCGACCCCTGTCGGTGCCGCCGTAGCCGGCGCGGTGACCAAAGCGTCCGGCCACGACCCACGCCCGGCCTTCCTGGGCGCCGGCCTGCTGATCGGCGTCATCATCGGCTGCGGCTGGTTCGGCGCGCTCCGGCGATACGACCTTCCGGCTGCAGTACCCGACTCCTGAGGCACCGGTCCGCTTCGCACGAAGGCCTGCGGGCATCTCAACACGCGGCTTCTGGCTCCTGAGGAATCACCGCTCAATGCGGGCTTGATTGTGGCCGCGAAAAGCAGCAACGCTTGTTCGCTGGTTTGGGCGACGGGCGCCAGTGAACCAGGGCAGAGATGCCGATGAGATCTGGTGACGGTGTATCGCCGTTGGCCAGCCGGTTGCTGCTCAAGCCCCGACCTGCGACCTGTCGGCATCGTGGCCGGGCACCGCCCAGTCGACAGGCCGCGGCACGGGTCGCGCCGCCGCGACCGGTCGCGGTCAGCCCGCAACGTTGGTAACCCTTGGCTGGGCGGCCTCTTCTGGGTTGGTCCCGGCGGCCCGGACACGTCCCACCAAGAACATGGAGAGCGGCCCTGGCCTCCGGGGGTCTGACACTGGTGGAACGAGGCTCGGCCAAGCTCGCGGCCCTCGTCGGCACCCTCCGCTAGCATCCCCGGATGATCTTCTCGGATGCCGAACACCCGGCCGATCGCATCCTCACCGACCCCGCCCGGCTGGTGCACGACGACCCTGATGAGATCCTCTCGCTCCTCTCCCATGCACGCAGCGGCCCCGCCCGCTTGGCTGCGGCGGTTTACCGCACTTCCCTGCAACGCCACCGCCGGGTCGACCCCGCGCGGCGCGCCCAGGCGCTCTCGCTCGACGCTGCGCGCTGGGGCTCCGACGACCTCGCGCGTGACCTGGCCGCAGTGCCGGTAGCCTCCGGGCACGAAGGCGCAACCGTCGACTGGAACACCGGGATGCCGCCTAACGACCGCCTGATCCGGCGGTTCTCCGGCCGCACCGACCGCGTGTCCGCGATGGCGACCGCGGTCCTCGACGGCCGGCCCGTCGTCGTCACCGGCAGCTACATCAACGAGAACGTGCGCGTGTGGGACCTCGCCACCGGCACCGAATCGAGCGAACCCATGGGCGCCAACCCCACCGCCCTCGCCACCACGGTGCTGGACGGTCGTCCCGTCGTCGTCACCGGCGAGCTGCGGGGCGGCATCCGCAGATTCGACCTGGCCACCGGTGCCGAGATCGGCACCGCGATGCCCGCGCACGACTGCGCCCACGCGATCGTCATCACGCGGCTCGACGGGTGCCCCGTAGCGGTGAGTTGCGCCTACGCGCCCGACGCCGTGCAGGTGTGGGACCTCGCCCGGGGAACGCGCATTGGCGAGCCGCTCGACGGCCACACCGGGCTGATCGAAGGTGCGGACCTGGCCGAGGTCGACGGACGCACGGTGCTGGTCACCTCCAGCATCGATCGCACGGTGCGGCTGTGGGACCTCGCCCGCGGCACGCAGATCGGCGAGTCTCTCGACTGCTACGGCAGTGCCGTGGCGACGACCGTCCTGAATGGCCGCGCGGTGGCGGTTACCGGCGGCGGGCCCGACCAGGGGCTGCTCATCTGGGACCTCGCCGACCGCATTCCCATCGGCGCGCCCCTGCACGGCCATCAACTGCGCCCCGCCGACATCGCCATCACAGAGGCCGACGGGCGACCGGTCGCCGTCAGTGCCGGTTACGACCGCACCGTGCGGCTGTGGGACCTCGCCGAGGGCGTCCAGCTTGGGGACGCCCTCACCGACCACACCGACGCAGTGACCTGCGTTGCCGTCACGAACCTTGACGGGCGCCCCGTCGCCGTCACCGCGAGCCGCGACGACACCATGCTGCTGTGGGACGTCTCCCTGCGGGGCTCGGCCCGGCCGCGACCGGAAGCGCGAGAGGACCGCCCGGCCTGGCGCCTGGATTGGGCCACAGGCTCCGACCTCAGCGAGCGCGCGCTCATGTCGATCCCCGGCGAGACTCACGCGCTGGCAGCCGGTTCCCTCCACGGCGATCCCATTGTGGTGTCCGCCAGCGATCGCGAACTGCGGGTGCTCGACCCCGCCACGGGGGAACGGCTCGGTGAGCCCATGACCGGCCATGGCGAGCGGGTGACCGCAGTGGCGGCCACCGAGCTGGACGGGCGGGCCGTCGCGGTCAGCGCCTCCGCCGACAACACGGTGCGGCTGTGGGATCTCGCCGGAGGCGCCCTTATCGGTGAGCCGATGAAGGGGCACACCCGCACCGTGGAGGCGGTGGCCGTCGTCGAGGTCGACGGGCGCGCCATCGCCGTCACCGGCGGACGCGACACGACGGTGCGGATGTGGGACCTCGCCCGCGGCACCCAGATCGGCGAGCCGATGACCGGCCACACGACCCCAGTCAACGCCATCGCCGTCACCGAACTGGACGGCCGCCCTGTCGCCCTTACCGCAGGCGGAGACTTCCCCCGCAGGGACACCGCCGTGCGGATCTGGGACCTGGCCAACCGCGAGCCGCTGGGAGCGCCCCTCGACGCCGGCACACGCGAAGTGTCGGCGATCGCCACAACGGTGCTCGATGGCCACCCCGTCGCCGTCGTTGTGGCCCGAGACGATGACACCGTCGTGTGGGACCTGGCCACGCGCACCGAACTCCGCCGCCTGCCGACCGCGCGCCACCGCCCCCAGGCCGTCGCCGTCGCCCGGATGGACGGGCGTGCCGTGGCCGTCATCGGCGACGGCACAGGCGAGGTCCTGGGCGGCACCGTGCGTCTGTGGGACCTCGCCACCGGCAAGCCGATCGGCGACCCCCTGGCCACCGACTCCACGACGGCTGTGGCCGTCGCCGAGATCGGCGGTCGACCGCTCGCGGTCACCGGGGGAGCCGGCTCCGTGCGCGTGTGGGACCTGTCCCCGAATCCGCCGATCCCGGCGCGTCCACGCACGGGCCACCTCGGCGGCCTGGTCGCCGTCGGGCTGACCGAGATGGGTGGACGCCCCGTCGTGGTCACCGGCGCCTACCGCTCGGGCACCGTGCGGACCTGGGACCTCGACAAGGGCGAACGCGTCGGCGCCCCGATCGACGTGGGCTATCTCAGCGACATGGCGGTCACCAAGGTCGATGGTCGCCCCGCTGTCGTCATCAGCCCGGACAACGACTTCGGCGCCTGGGACCTCGCCACCGGCGAAGAGCTGCTGCGCTACCCGACCGACCATGTAGCGGAGGTGCTCGCGATCGCGGTAGCGCACGACCGCGACCGTCAGCTGGTCATCACCGGAACCTACGACAACGCGGTCTCCGTCCACGTCCTGGGCAGCGGGGCACGGGCCGGCCGGCGCAGGACGACCCTGCACGGAGACCCCGTTCGCGCCGTCGCCGTCGCTGAGGACGACCAGGGCCGCCCGCTCGCGGTCACCGTGGGCGGCTCGGTGTCGGCCGAGGCCAACGTGTGGCAGGCGCGCAACGGCCGCCAGGTGTGCTGGGCGGACGCGGGCCACACCGACGACGTGAACGCCGTCGCCACGCTGCTCCTGAACGGCCGGAAGGTGGCGGTCACGGCGGGCCGCGACAAGGCGGTTCGCGTGTGGGGCGTCGACGACGGCAATGCCGTCCTGCCACCGCTGAGCGGCCACACCGGCATCGTCAACGCGGTGGCGGCGGCCATAGTCAACGGCAGGCCGACCGCGATTTCGGGCGGTGACGACCGTACCGTCCGGGTGTGGGACCTCACCGGTGGACGCCCGGCCGGTGACGAGCTCGTCTTCCCGCACCCGGTGACGGCGCTCGCCCTCAGCCCTCAGGGGCGCATGGTCGTATGCTTCGGCGGCGACGTCGCGGTCTTCACCCAGTTTCCTGGAGGGGCACAGGGGTGAGCGGGCGAGGGGCCGGAGCCAGGCGGTGCCGAGCATGAGGGCGAGCAGCACGCCTCGGCCTGGGCGCCGGGCTGGTGCGTCTGAAAGATGAACGCCTTCACTGGCGCCCACCCGGCCTCCACGCGGAACTGCGGTCGGCGCTTGGTGACGTAACACCGCACGATCCCGTGCGGGCACCTGCGCGCCATGCTCGCCGACGAGTCGGTCGAAAATTCGCTTGACGGTGTGGCGCTGCTTCCCCGGCGCGGTCAGATCGGCCCGCAGCACCGTATCGATCAGCGGCTTGTAGTGGTCCAGCCGCGACGCCCGCGGGGCCATCTTCATGCGCGGCTGCGGCCATGGCCGACTCCAGTGCCTTCCGGACGGTCGGGTGGGACACCCCGTGCTTGCGCATCGCTCTGCGGACCGACAGGCCTGCCTTCACATCACGGCGGATGGCCGCGTCCAGGTCAGTCTTGGACGAAGACCGTCCTCACTGCACCAAGCCCTGAAGCCAACTCAATGCGGTCCTGCTGACCTCAGTGATGGCGGCTGCGCCTCACTTGGGATCCCGGCCCCGCGATGCGCGCCATCGCCGGTCACGGGTTATGGCGGCCGCGATGCCCAAGCCAGCAGTGGGCCGGTCACCGCGAGATCATGCACAACGGCCTGCCAGCCCATATGCATCGAAAAGCCACCGCACCCGCCGAGCCGCCTTCCTGACATGTCTGGGGGCCCGCATACCGCCGGTACAGGAACGCGCTACTGGGCCGCGGGTCCAGGTCACGATCCATAGGACGAGAGGGACAAGGCCGCTCGGAGTTGCTCACACAACGCTTCCACCTCGGTCTCGCCTGGTACGGCCCCTTCATGGAACATCGCCATCTGCAGTGCTGGGCCGAACGCGTCGAACCGGGCCATGTCAGCCTTCACCGCGGGCTGGACCACGAAATGCAGGTGGCCCGGCACAGCATTCGCATGGGACCAGAGGCATACGTAGACCTGCTCCGGCTGGACGACCTTCGTCACCGCTGCGGCCACTCGCTGCAGCAACGGACCCAACGCCGCGCTCTCGACCACGTTCAACTCGGCGACATGGACGACGTGCCGCACCGGCTTGACCACCAGCGTCCCCAGGCCGAGCGGGCCCACCGAGTGCTCGACGACCCAACCCGACGACTCCGCCAGACGACCTCCGGGAAGAGGGCGGACCCCGACAAGAAGATCGCACGCGAGACACCCAGCGACAGGTTCCATAGAAGCCATCCTCCAGGCATCAGAGCGCAATCGCCGCAAGAGATTCGCGCCGACCGGCGATTCCTCGAATCAGCTCACCCATCAAGACCGAGAAACCTCAGAAGCAGGAGGCAGTCGTATGCGACCGCTGACGAACGCTGAACTTGCCGAATTTCCTCCCGTGGTCGACATCAGCACCGCCGCCCGAGCCCTCGGTCTCTCCCGCTCTTACGCCAACCAACTCGCCAAACAGGACCAGTTCCCCTGCAAGATCCTCCGCATCGGCATCTGCTATCGCGTCCCCACAGCCGCCCTTCAAGCGCTGCTCAGCTCCGACTAACCGGAGCGCGCCGCTCCTGGGAGCTCGCTTGAGGGAGCAAGAAAGTCGGTCGAACGCTGAGGGTGCGGAGCTGACCATCTCTGGGATGCCCGTCCGGCCCGCCGGGATGGCGTGAGCTGTGGGCCGGAGGGAGCCGGGTTTGTGGATCCGGCCCTCCGGTTGGGCGGTCGCTGGCCTGAGTGTCGCTGCGTCTGTGGCGCGCTGAAGGCCTGACGATCGGCGCGGCTGGGTTGGACACGGCGGAGAGGGCGCGGGGCGGTGCCCGCGTCTTCTGGTCCTGTGTGAACCGTCCGGGTGCCGGGGGAGACGGCTCGATTCGCTAACGAACGGCTAACCAACGATCAAGAGGCGCACGACCCCTTGACCCCCTGGCACAGCAGACCAGTCGATCAAGGTCGATGGAAGTCGATCGGGGAGCCCCTCACCTGCGAAAGCGTGGGGGGAGTCATGACGAGTCCGGAGGAGTCCGACCACGGTGGCTCCCCGATCGGCTCTCCATGTTCTTCCGGCCCAGGAGGGTTCTACGGCGGGCAGAGTTCGAAGCTTCAACTTCGATGGTGTGTGGGTGGCTGTCAGTGCGCGTCGATGGAGTCTGTGATGCGGCGGGCCTACTGTCATGTCCACCGTGATGATGCCGTGGGCAAGGGGAGCCCGGCGGTTCGAAACCCTGCAGATCTCGACATGGTGTCCACCCCGCACTGGGCGAACATCAGCCGCGCGAGGATGTCGTTGTAGGAGCGGACCGCATGCCGCCACCGGCCCCGCTCGGCGGAGGTGTCCACACCGATCTCCACTACCGACTTCGGCGAGACACCGATGTGGCGGATCGGTACCTGCGCCACGGGTCAGCCTCCCGCCCCAGCCCATTGGCAGCGCCGTGGGCCGGGGTGCTCTCGGCCCACGGCGGTGAGCTGGCCGGCGAGCTTGAACCGGGCCGGTGCTGCCAGCGGAGCCGAACGCGCCACGACCCCGTCGCCCCCTCATGTCCCTCATCGGTCCCGACCGAGGAGTGACCGGGAAGTGACTGGCGCGAGAGCGGCCTGGGGCAGCCTGAACAGGTATCCGATCCGCTAGTGCGTCGCCTTGGCCAGCGGACTGCCGCATGCCGGAGCGCGACGGCGTCAGAACGACAGAAAGGACGACGGCATGAGTGACGAAAAGATCACCTCTGACCTCGACGGCCTGCCCATGGACGTCTTCGAGCTGGCCGAGCTGGCCGGGGTGTCCCAAGCGGAGTTGGAAGTGGAGTCCTTGACCGCTGGTCACGGAATGCTCGAGACAGGTGCCTCCCCTTGCGCCTGCGTGTGCAGCAGCCTCTGCTCCTGCACATGCTGCTCCGCCTGACCGGCAGGGCGGGACCCGAGGCCGGCAGGCGCGGCTGACCGGGAGAGGAATCACGGAGAGGACCACGAAGGGAAAGGGCAATGCGGAATGCCGGGGCACATGGGGAGTCGCCGTGCGGTGAGTGGCAGGTGGGGCCGGTTCCGCTGGTCCGACTGGCCGGGATGCCGTCGTCCGCTCTCGCAGGCCTCCGCTGCGCGAGATCCTTCGCCCAAGTCCAATTCCTCCTCGACCAGGAGGACCGGCTAGCCGCCGAGGCGGAGGCACTGACGGAAGCGCTCCACCGTCTGATCGGTGGCCTGGCGCCGGATTCGAGGGCGCGGCCGGGGCTCGTGGGGCTCCGCCGCGCACTCCACGCCCGGCGGCTACCGGGACCCCGCGCGTGGAACGCCGAGTTGGCCTCCGCGCTGCCTGCCGGTCTTGCCGGTCAGGTGGCCGACTGGACGGCACTGTGCACCGACCGCGACGGGACGCGAGAGGGGCTGCCGGCGGTTCTCGCGAGGGAGCACGCGGCCACCAATACGGCCCTGCGCGAGGCGGCGGCGGACGCCGGGTTCCGGCGCGCCTTATCCCAGGGGGCCCCGGCACTGCTCGACGACATCGGGAGCTGGATCCAGGACCCGAGACGGGCCCCGCGTCCGCGCAAGCGGCTCCGGATCGCCAAGTACCTCTCACGGGCAGCCGCCAAGACCAGTCCCTACAGCACCTTCATGTACGTCGCCACCGGACGGTGGCTCTCTGACGACCCGTCCGAGGCGCCACCGGCCGGTGCGCCGGTCGTCGCGGTCCGGCGCGGCTCGGCCGATCCGCTGGGCATGCTGGAACTCGATGGCGGGCCTCTTACCGCGCTCCGCACCCACCTGGCCCGCCATCCGGAACTGGTGGGAGCGGCCGTGGTCCGCATCAACCCCAGTGCGACGTACGTCGGCGATTCCGTGAGTTTCCTTGCCGCGTCACCGTCCGAACCTCTCATCACCCTGCGCTGCTCACCGGCGGTCACCCGCTGCCTGCGACTGCTGCGCGATGTGCGCGCTCCCCTCACCAGGGAGAAACTCGTCACGGCACTGGCACCGGGCCGCCCCGCCGGTGGCGGGAAGGACGCCGAGGGCTGCGCCGAGGCAGACCGACTGGTGGGCCTCCTTCTGGCCGCCGGGCTGCTCCAGGCCGATATCCCCATCGACGAGCACGCCGTCGATGTGCTGGGCGAGTTGAGCCGGTGGGTGCGCGCCCGCGCCCGCGAAGACACCGGTGACCTCCGCGAACTGGCCGAGCTGATCGAGGCGGTACGGGCCGAACTGCGGCTGGATGTGCCGGTGCCGGACGTGGACCGGAACCGCGCACGCCACGACCGGCTGCGGATGGCCGTCAACGCGCTGACGCGGCACATCGACATGGCTGCCGGGTACGACGACCGCGCCGCCTCTCCCACGGCCCGCCACCCAGCAGCCGGGTCCCCCGTTGCGGTCCCGCCCGCACCCATCGCGCATGAATCGGCGCTGCTGCTTGGTGAGGACGCCGAGCTGTCCATGGCCCGATGGCGCCCAGCCCTTGACGATCTCGATGTGCTGAGGTGCTTCCTCACCGTTTTCGACCCGAACCTCTCGCTGCGGATCACGTTGGGGCAACACGCTCAGGAACGCTTCAGCGAGGGCGAGGAGATCGGATTCCTCGCCTTCTACCGCTCCGTCCAAGAGGAACTGGCGGGCGACGGCGACAGCGTTTTTCACGCAGATCTCCGCCGGGCGCTCGTCCCTCTCTGGCCGGGTGTCCCAGCCACGCCCGCGGGCGGGTGGCGCCTGAAGCGCCTTCAGGAACTCGAACAATTGCGTGCACAGGCCGGTGATGCCTTATTCGGCCGGGTGGAGCGCGACGGCATCGCCCGCGCCGAGTCGGCGGTGCTGGCGGAACTGGTGGCCCGATGGCCCGACTGGATCGTGCCCCCCGCCTCGGTCGCCTGGTACGTCCAGGTTCTCTCCGCCGGTCACGAGTCCTGCCGGCTGGTGTTGAACAGCGTCCACGGCGGCCACGGCAGGGGACTCAGCCGCCTGCTGCATCTGAAGAGGCGCGCGGAGACCGGCGTACCACGGGCGTTCCCGGTCAAGGGCACGAACAATGGCATTCTCCGCGGGGGCGTACACGCTCCGACCCCCGCGGAACTCAGCGGCCTGTTCGGCTCGACCCTGAACGTGCGGCTGCCCGTCGTACCGTACGAGATCGACTACCCGTACACCACGAGCAGCCGTCCCACGGCCGAGCGGATCCCCCTGGGAGAGCTCAGCGTCAGGCTTGATCCGGCCACCGAGATGCCCGAGCTGCTCTGGGCGCGGGAAGGAATCCGGATCGTCCCCCACCACCTGGGCATGACCGCGGAGTTCACCCTCCCCAGGGCGGCGCGGTTTCTGATGCGCGCCTTCAGTCCCAGCTATTTCGTGCACTCCGTCGCCCCGCCGCTGTCAGCCGTGGGATCGTCCAGGCCCGCCGCGCCGGCCGAGGAAGCAAGCGCCGTCCACGAGCCCCGCGTCGAGGTCGGCCGCGTGGTGCTCCAGCGTGCCCGGTGGACCGTCCCGGGCGCGCTGGTCCCCTCCCGCGGGAGCGGCGAGTCGGACGCGGTCTTCATGGAGCGAATCGCCGCGTGGCTGCGGCGAGAGGGAATCCCCAGCCGGGTCTTCGTACGGGCGTGGCACACGCCTTTCCGTGTCGACGACATCAAGTCGCGCAAACCGATGTACATCGACTTCGCTTCGCCGTGGCTCCTCGCGCTCTTCGAACGCATGACAGGACCGGGTAGGACGGTCGTGCTCGACGAGGCCCTGCCCGACCCGCTCACACCACCACTCTGCGGCGCCAGGGAAGCCGTGGTGACGGAAGTACTGCTGGAGATGTCAACGGGGAGGAGCACGGGCCATGCATGAGCTGTCGATCCCGCGGGCCGGCGACGAGTCCGAGTGGGTCAGTGTCCACGCCTTCCACCAAGGCGACCTTACCGACCTCCTTCTGACCGCCGTCGAACCGCTCATGACCGCCCTCACGGCCGAAGGTACGGCGACCGCCTGGTTCTTCCTACGCTACTGGGACGGCGGCCCCCATCTGCGGCTGCGCGTGCTGCCCACCAGCCCCGCCCACCGCGACCAAGTACTGGCCCGGGTCACCGGAGAACTGGGACGGCATCTGCAGGACCACCCCTCGTCCCGGTGGCTTGAGCAACGGGAGTACGCGCACCTCGCACCGCTGCTTGCCGCGAGGGAGCACATGGCGTCATACGAGCGGCTGATGTACCCCAACGACTCCGTGGTCGCCCTGCCCTACCGCAGGGAGCACGGCCGCTACGGGTACAGCGTGAGTATCGAGGCCGTGGAGAGGCACTTCGCCGAATCCAGCCGGCTCGTCACCGGGCTGCTCCGCGCCGGTTGCCGGCGCCCGGCCCTGCGTGACACCTTCGCCTTCTGCCTGCTGCTGGTCACCTGGTCGGTCGCCCGGTCCCCATGGTCCGGGCGACGGCCGACCCCTGACGACCTCCCGGACACCGCTGAACTGGAGGCCTGCTATCTCGGTCAGCGGGACAGGCTGACCCGACTGGCGGCCGGCGTGCGGGCGTACGGGGTGCGCGGCAACGGGGAGCGCGGCCCGGCGAACGGCGCACTCGGCTTCTGGGCCAGGTCCCTGGACGAACTGAGGAGCATGCTCACCGGCGCTGGCAACGCCGGCACCCCCATCCCCGCCGTGCTGGACCTCTGCGCCCATCTGGCCTGCAACCGCCTGGGCGTCATGCCGAACGAGGAGTGGCGCATCCGCTATCTGGCCGCCCGCACGGCCGCCGAGTCCCTCGGCGACGGAGCCCGGTGATGACCGGCAACCTCAACCGGGCCGAAACCGAAACCGGCGCAACATGGCGAAGTATCCATGTGCACCACCACGACACCCGCCGTCAGGACGACCTCCTGCTGGACGCGGTGCGGCCGGTGATGGCACAGGTGCGCGATCGGGTGACAAGCGCGTTCTTCGTCAGACACTGGTTGAGGGGCCCGCATGTGCGGCTGAACGTCCGCGCCACGCCAGAGGTCTTCACCGCGGTGGTACGGCCCGTGGCCGAAGGCATGGTGGGGGAGTACCTGCGGACGGCGCCTTCCCGCACCGGCGGTCCCACGCCCAGGACGCTGGCGGGTCACCGGCGGCTGGCCGAGCTTGAGGCGGAACCGGGCCCCCTCCTGCCCTGGCATCCCGACAACTCGGTGCGTGAGCAACCGTACGATCCCCGGCTGTCCGTACTCGGCAGCGAGGAAGCGACCCGGTTGCTGACGGACCTGTACGACGCAGCGAACGACCTGGTCTTCCGTACGCTCGCGGGCGTACGGGAAGCAGGGATGTCCCGCCTTGGCGTGGCCTACGACCTGTTGATCGCCACCGCGCACGCCTTCGCCCCGTCGGGAATCGGCAGCGGATTCGTCTCCTTCCGCTCACACGCCGAGGCCTTCCTGGCAACCTGGCCGGAAGGCCACGGCAAGCGTTCCGCGTGGGACGAGCACTACACCCGACACGCCGACGCCCTCACCCGGCGCGTGGACACGGTGATCTCGGCCGCGGCTCCGGGCACGGATACGGCACGGGACTGGGTGACCGTACTGGGCCGGTCGGCACGCCGCGGACGTGAACTGATCAATTCCGGCCACGACTTCGGCATGCGCCCACGCCCTGGCGGACCAGTCCCGGCCGCCCACGGGGAACTGCTCGCCAGGAGCCCTTTCCACCGCGCTCTGGAGGACAGCCCCCGTTGGCCGCGAATCCGCGAGTCCGCAGAATTCCTGCACTATCGGCTGAGCCTGAACCTGCTCTATCTCCACCTGACCCGGCTGGGCGTCACCCCCATGGAACGCTTCATGCTGTGCCACCTCACGGCCAACGCGGTGGAGGACGCCGTGGGAGTGCGGGCCATAGACCTCCTCCGGTCCTGAAAGAACCCGTAAGCCCTTCGTCGAAAGGCACTCCATGCCGGATGTCACCGCAAGCCTCGAAGAACTGCTCGGGATGCGCCGCGGCGTGTACAGCGCGACTAGTCCCAGTGGAGAACTCTTTCTGCTCTCGGCCGGGCAGGCCCAGTCCCTCGGCAGACCAAGCTCGGTACAGCGCGCGCTCCTGCGCGAACTGGCGGGACCGCCGCGCACCTTAAAGGAGCTGCTCGCCGCGGCTCGCGCGCCGGACAGCGACAACGACACTCCTCGCCTGATCCATCGCCTGCGGGAGGCAGGGTGGCTCACCATCACGGCTGTCACTGAGGGGAGACACACCCACACGGTGGAACCGCTCGTCCCGCCGCCACCACCGCCCCAGCCGCCAGCCGAGACGGAAGAAGGATGGCCGGTGCTGTCCCGCTTCGCCGCCGTCTTGCGACGCGATGACGGGCTGGTCCTGCAGTCCCCCCGGGCCTGGTGCGACGTCAGCCTGCACGACCCGGCTGCGGTGGGGCTACTCGGCTACCTGGCCGGTACAGGAACGCATCAGCCGCCCGGCAATCTGCCGCACCCGGCCACCACGGCCCGGCTCCTGTATGACCTGCGCTGGGCCGGTTTGACCGTCCGATCAGCAGGTGAGGAGGACGGCGAAGCGCGCACCCGTCAGTGGAGTCCGCACGAGCTGTGGTTCCACGAGCGCAGCCGGGTGGGATCCAGGGCCGCACTCGGTGAAGGGTTCGGTGCCACGCTCTGGGCCCATGACCGCTTCCCACCCGTCCCCGCGCGCCACCGGCCGTATCCCAGCCGCGTCGTCGACCTGCCCCGCCCCGACCTCGGTGCGCTGCGCGCTACCGACCCGACGCTCACCACTGTGCTGGAAGACCGCCGCAGCATCCGGGTGCACGTGGACGCCCCGGCCCTGAGCACCGCGCAGCTCGGGGAGTTCCTCTACCGGTGCGCCCGCACCAAGAAGGTCGTTTCCTACGGGGGCGGGGTGGAGTCCGCAGCGCGCCCCTACCCATCGGGAGGGGGGGTCCACGAACTGGAGGTGTACCCGGTCGTGCGCCGGATGGCCGATCTCGACCCGGGCATGTACCACTACGACTCGCACGCTCATGAACTGCGTCTGGTGCGCGAGCACACCCACCCGGCGGTACTAAGGCTGTTGCGCACCGCCGCCACCGCCCACCGCGGTCCGTTGCAGGTGCTGCTGGTAATCGCAGCCCGCTCCGGCCGGGTGATGCTGAGGTACGAGGCCATGGCATACGCACTGACTCTTAAACACGTTGGTGTTCTCTACCAGACCATGTACTGCGTGGCCACGGCGATGGGACTGGCGCCGTGCGCCCTGGGTGCCGGCGACGCCCCGGCGTTCGCGCATGCGACCGGTCGCGACGCATTGGAGGAGTGCGGCGTGGGGGAATTCGCCCTTGCCTGCACTCCCGCAACCCATCAGAAGGGGGAGCAGTGAAGCCCCGGCCGGACGATCCGGCGAACGGTTCGCGCCTGCGCTGGCGGGACGACGCGTATGCGGCGCTCTCGCCCACCGGTACTGCCGTGCTCACCCACCGCGGCACCACCATCTTTACCCAACCGGGAGCGCTCCGGTGGATCGAGCGGCTGATGCCCCATCTCGACGGGCGCCATACCCTGGCCGAGCTGACCGCTGACCTGCCGCCGGACCGTGCGCGGTACGTCGAACGCCTGGTGACCGCGTTGCTGGATGCCGACGCAGTGCAGGGGGCAGCGGAGGCAATGTTCGATCCAGGTGACTCTCCCCAGGGGGCCGCCGCTGCTCACCGAGGCGAGACGACGTTCCTCAGCTACTTCAGCGACGCGGGGCCACAGGCATTCCAGCGCTATCGCGACAGCACCGCCCTGGTCCTCGGCGCGGGCCCCCTGCTGCCCGCCGCCCTGCGAGCCGCCTACCGCACGGGACTCCGCAAGGTGCACGCTGTCGTCACCGCCGAATCCCCTACCGACGAGGAAGCGCTGTACACCGCCGCTCGCACCGGTACGGTGACCCGCGGTGGCCCGCCAGCGTGCATCAGTTGGTACCAGGGCGTCGCGGAAACTGAGGTGGAACTGGCCCGGCTGCTGGGCTCTCCCGATTTGATCGTCCACTGCGCAGGCCGGCCGCTGCCCGAACGCGCCAGGCTTATCGACCGCCTGTGCGAGCGCGGCGGCGCGATCGTGGTGCAGATGCTCCTCGCGGGAGATGACGTGTGGCTGGGGCAGGCCGGCTGCCCGGGCCCGGGCCGGCCGGGTGCCTCTGCGGCCCTCCACCGGCTCACCCGCCCCGGCGACGAACACGCCCCAAGCGGACAGCGAGCGGCGGAACGGGCAGGCGTGGCCGCCGCAGCCAACCGAGCGGTCCATGACCTCTTCCGCCGGGCCACGAACGTAGCGCCGTCCTCCGACCGCCCGCACCTGACCCGGGTGACGGGGCAGGGCCTCGACGGCGGCGTCCACCACTTCCTGCCGCACCCCCTCGCCTCACCGGCCGCACCCCCGTCCACGGAGGAATTCATCGACCACGTCCTCCGGCTCCAGCAGACCCCGGCACTGGCCGCCGACGACTTCTCCCGGCGCGCCGCGGCTTGCTCGGATCCACGACTCGGCGTCATCGGGGAGGTCTCGGAAGGTGACCTCCCACAACTTCCCCTGCACATGGCACGAAGTCTCGTCTCCGACCCCGTCGGACTGCTCGAACCGGGCGGCCGCGCACCCGTGACAGCGGTGGGCACGGACTTCACCGCCGCTCGGCACCGCACCGCAATGGCCGCCCTCGCGGCCTACACCTCGCTGATGCTCGACCCGCGTCGCCTGCTGACGGCATCGGGCCGTCCTCTGCTCGAAGCCGACGCGGCACCATCCGCCGCGCTCGCCACCCTGACAGGTCCCGGCCCGGCCGGCGTGCTCCCGGCCACGGCACACGCGTCCAGCGGCTTCGTCCACACCCTCTGCCTGAAAAGCGGCCGACCACACCGACTGCCAGCAGCGGTGGCCTTCCCCGCCCTGCGGCGCGTCCCCGGCGCCTACCGAACCCCCTGCGGAGTCGCAGCGGCGCACACTTGGACGGCGGCGCTGCAGATGGGCCTCCTGCAGCATTGCGAGCAATTGACCGTCTCCTGGGCCCGCTCACCATCCCGACCACCCCTGCCGCAGATCGATCCGGAGTCCATTCCCCAGGACGCGACGGTCCGCTGGTGCTTGCCCATGGCGCTGGCCCTCGGCCTGTCTCTCACCGTTCACGATCTCACCGGCCCGCTGGGGGTGCCGGTTCTCGCCTGCCGCCTCGGCGACCGTCTCACGGCATACGGCAGCGGCACGACCTACACCCGCGCTCTGGGTGAGGGACTGCTGCAGCTGCTGGCGTCCTGGCAGACACCCCCAGGACTCGGCAGATCCCCCGGGCATCCGTGGCACGGAGAACCGGCGATGCCGCCCGGCCGGCTCGGCGACCGCATCATACGGCCGGTGCGGCCCAGGCCTGCGCCGCCCGTGTCCGACCTGGTGGCCGCCCTGACACGCTCGGGCCTGCGTGTTCTGGCCGTCCCCCTGGATCATGACCCGCAGGTCCACGCGCTCGTGCCGTTCACCGTGCATGTGGTGGTGACTCATGACAGCCCCTGACCTTCCGACGGCCGCATTCCTGGTGCTGGGCGAGGGGGTGCTTCGCGACGCAGTCGCCGGCACTCTCGCCGAGTACGGCACGGTGCTCCCGACTGTGCCGGAACCTGCCCCGATGGGTGACCCACACGGCAGCGCCATCCGGGCGGTGGTGTCGCTCAGCGACATCTGGCGCGCGGAGCACCCGGCGCAGCTGAGGCGGTGGCGCCCGGGCCTTCCGGTGCCCCGGCTTCCCGTACGCGCACGGCTCGGCACCGTCGTCATGGGACCGCTGGACTTGCCGGGAACCACGGGTTGCGGGCTCTGCATGCACATGCGCGCCCGCCGTGTGCGCCCGGGCCTGGAGGACACCGAAGCCGTGCGGGAAGCACACTCCGCGGCGCTGTCCGAGCGGCCCTCGTCGTGGCTGACCACGCTGAGCTGCGACACCGTGGCCGCACTGGTCGCCGCGGAGATGACGCGCCTTGTCCGCCCCACCAACCCCGTGCTTCCACCCGACCCCTCCGCCGCGCCCCTCACCCACCGGGCGGTCCTCCATGTCGACCTGGAACAGCTGGCCGTCACCCGGCATCCGTTCCTCCCGGAACCCCTGTGCCCGGAGTGCGGGATACTCCCCGACGATGGACCCGAGCACGCGCAACTCGTAATCTCCGCCCGGCCTAAACCCGCACCGGACCACCACCGGATTGGGCTGGTCCACGGCCGATACGACGCCGTCCTCGATACCTATGTCGACGCGCAGGCCGGAATGATCCCCGCCCTCGGCCACGACACCCAAGGCGGGCTCGTCGTGGCCGTCGCTCCGCTGCCGCTGCGCGCTCCCGGCCGTACCGAACATGGGTTCGGTCGTACCCGCAGCCACCAGGCGAGCTCACTGACGGCGGTGCTGGAGGCACTGGAACGCTGGGGCGGCGTAGAGCCGGGAGGGAAGAGGACGGTGGTGCGTGGAACTTACGCCGACCTTGCCGGCCGGGCACTGGACCCTCGTGTCCTCGGAGAGCACTCCGAGCAGAGCTATCGGCTTCCCGGCTTCGGTTACCGGCGCTTCACCGAGGATGCCGTCTGCGATTGGGTGTGGGGATACTCCTTCGCCCGGCGGGAACCGATCCTGGTGCCGCAGACCTTCGCCTACTACGGCGGACCTCACCGGAGGGCCTCGGAGGAACGGCCTTTCGCTTACGAGACCTCCAACGGCTGCGCCCTGGGCAGTTGCCTGGAGGAGGCCATCATCTACGGCATCCTGGAAGTCGCCGAGCGCGACGCGTTCCTGATGACCTGGTACGCCCGCATCTCCGCGCCCCTCATCGATTTGGAATCCTGCACCGATCGAACCGTGCCGCTGCAGGCCGCGGCCATCACCGCTCGCACCGGCTACCGGGTGCGGGTCCACGACACCACTCTCGAGCATGGTGTCCCGACCGTGTGGGCCATGGCGGTGCACCCTGGCGACCACGCATTCGGCGGCCGCGCCGGAGGCCTTCCCAGGACAGTCTCCGCCGCCGGCTCCCACCTGCTCCCGGAGAAGGCCGTGCTGAACGCGCTGAGCGAACTCGGTCCCATCCTCGCCGACCGTATCCGCAGGCATCCGGCTGAGCAGCAGCGCGCCAAAGACCAGGTCGACGACGCCTACCTGGTGGAGACGATGGCAGACCATGCTCTCCTGTACGGGGCCTGGGAGGCCTACGACCGCCTGGGCTTCCTCACCGAGGAACCGGCGACATGCGCCATGAGAGACCTAGCCGCTAGACGAGACGGCGAACTTCGCGGACCCGGCGGCTTCCACAACGACGACCTACGAGACGATCTGGCGGGGCTGGTCCGGCGCTACACCGATGGGGGGATGGACGTCATCGTCGTCGACCAGACCACGCCCGAGCACCAAGCCGGCCGACTCGCCTGTGTCAAGGTTCTCATCCCCGGCACCCTGCCTATGACCTTCGGACACCAGCACCGCAGGACACATGGTCTGCCCCGGCTGCGTGACGTCCCGCACCGCCTCGGTCACACTGCCCGCCCGCTGCGCCATGACGAGATGAACGACCATCCGCACCCGTTCCCCTAGGCCAACCGGTCATCGCGGGCCCACGCACGGCCGCCCATGCCTCTAGGAGCCCCTATGTTCGTCGCGGTACTCGCTTGGGATCTGGCTGAATCCCCCGTGACTTTCGCCGAGCTTCGCGCCTGGGTGGCGGGCACGGCTGCCGCCCAGTACGCGGCGTTGCCGGGAGTCTGTATCAAATGCTGGTTCTCGAACGAGGAACGGAGGGTGTGGGGGGCCGTCTACCTGGTGGAATCTCCTGAGGCCATCCATCCGGACAGGCTGCCGCGGCTACCGGACGGCAGTACCGGGCCGGTGGGGACCCCCCCGACGTCCGTAGCGTGGTTTGCGCTCGAAGCGTGTGTGTTCGGGCCTGGTGACATGGCGACCCTAGTATCCGCAGGACTTGCGATGTCCGCAGGTCTCCGCCCCTCGAAGCGACCGACGGCACGTCTGCGCCGTACGGCTCTCACTCGCCCGAGCGACCGATCGGTGAGGCCGTCGCAGCCGCCGCCCTCTGGGCTCGCCTGAGGATCCAGCCCTCACTCAACTCGAATGCAACCGCATTGCGATCGACGGGTCCGTTCCGTGAGCGATGGGGCGTGGGGCCACTACGGGCGAGGCTGTTTCTGCAGGTCAAGCCGGGGTATGGCGGCCTCGTGCAGTGGTGCGGACTGCGGGTCGGGCTGAGCAGTGGCGGCGGATGGGGGACCCTTTCTCGACGCCGAAATGCGGTTTCTTGGTGACCCCATCGAGAGCGCTCGATCCGCGATGCCTACCGATGTCCGTCCGGTCACGTGGGCTGCTTCGGGCAATGCCCCGACCGCATGGCCTTCGGTCGGCCCGTATGTCTCGCCGCGAAGGAGAATGGGCTCGGCTTGGCCCGCATTCCGCAGACGGTTCCAGATAAGCAAGTAGAGGGCGAATCCGGTGGACGCCGCTATGGTCACGAGCGGTGCAAGCAGCAGGCTCTCGGCGAGTGCATGGCGGGTGGCATGGGGCTCCTTTATAGGCACTGGTGGTCAGGGACAGAATGGTGTTCTTCGCGGTCATTGCGGAACTGTGCATACACCCGTGCGCAGCCGTGGGCGTTCCACTCTCGCTCCCAGCTGCCCGTTGCATTTGGCCGGGGCCGATCCGGAACGTCACGGTTCGGTGGTCGTCCACATCGTCGAGGTATCCGACGGCGATGTCGGTAGCGAACCCGGTCCGGTGATAGGCAGCGGTGGCGGTGTCGTCGTCCAGGTGAGGTTCACCGAGTCGGAACTAAACCCGAAAGGAGCACCGTCCAGGACCCGGTTCAGGGCCCTGACGAGCCCGCCTCTCTTATATCTCCGGTGATCACCATGTCATTGCGATCTGCCAGTTGAGAACAACGCTCACCTGTCACCGGCCGAGCGACGGTCGGTCAGTTCTCTGGAAGTGGTGGCGGGCTTGCCGCGGTGGCCTGCAAGGACCTGCTGTCAGGGTCGGGGGCGAGGTTTCCTTCCATGTCGACCCAGGTGTCGTGCCAGGCGTGGCCGTGTTCAGGGCCTTGCTGCCAGGTGTGGGTGACACGCCCGCCGGGGTCGCGGGCGAACACCGACAGGTCGCCGCTGGGATTGAGGACGACGGCCGGGTCGCTGGTGAGCTGGCCGCCCAGAGGCGTCCATCCTGACCAGGGTCCGCCGGTTCCGGTCTGCCAGCGGTGGTGCAGGCCGTTGTCGGTGCCGCGGGCGAACAAGACCATGCCGCCGTCACGGCCGACGAGGACGGTGGGGCGGCCTTGGGTGGCGCCTTCCATGTCGACCCAGCCCTCGTGCCAGGCGTAACCGTCTTCGGGGCCGTGCTGCCAGGTGTGGGTGACACGGCTACTGGGGTCGCGGGCGAACACTGAAAGAGCGCCGTTGGGGCTGAGCACCACGGCCGGGTCGCTGGCCAGTTGGCCGCCCAGAGGCGTCCATCCTGACCAGGGTCCGCCGGTTCCGGTCTGCCAGCGGTGGTGCAGGCCGTTGTCGGTGCCACGGGCGAACAAGACCATGCCGCCGTCGCGGCCGACGAGGACGGTGGGGCGGCCTTGGGTGGCGCCTTCCATGTCGACCCAGCCTTCATGCCAGGCGTAACCGTCTTCGGGACCGTGCTGCCAGGTGTGAGTGACACGCCCGCCCGGATCACGAGCGAACACCGACAGAGCGCCGTTAGGACTCAGGACCACGGCCGGGTCGCTGGTGAGCTGGCCGCTCAGGGACACCCAGTTGGGGGCCCATGCACCGGCTTCGGACTGCCAGGTGTGCCACAGAGCCCCGTCGTCACCGCGGACGAACACCGCCAACTTGCCGTAGCGCCCCACCAGCGCCCACGGACGCCCTACCGCCGCCGCCGCAGGACGGCCCAGCGGCGTCCACCCCGACCATGCACCACCCGGGGCGTTCTGCCAGCGATGGATCACCGCACCGGAAGCATCGACACCGAACACCACCATCCCCGAACCGTGGTCCACCACCGACGGCACCCCCACACTCACCCGCGACACCCACCGGGACGCGGTCCACCAGGTGGTCTGCTTGCGGGCGCCGGCCCAGTTGAAGCTGAAGTGCACGTGGTTGGTGTGCGGGTTGTCTCCGGTGTACGGTCGCCAGCCGGCGTCGGGGCGGTACGCCTCCCACATGCGCCGGTTCCAGATCATGTACATGATCCCGAAGCGGCGGGCAAGTGCGTGCGGGTTGCCGTGCCGGTCGGTGGCCAGTAGCCAGTCGATGAGATCGGCTGCGATATGGGCCTGGGTGTGGACGTCCACGCCCCAGTCCCAGGCACGTCCTTCCTTGTGTTCACTGGGGCCGCCGCGGCCGCACTCCCTGCTGATTCCGAGGTCGTGTGTCTCGGGATAGGCGGCGAGCACCAGGTCACGGAACGCGGCCACTCCGGGCTTGGCCGCCGGGTCGCAATCCTGCTGGCCTTCGTACCTCGCGTACGGATCGATCTGGGGACCGAAGTCCGGCGGCCGAGGTGGCATGGCTGTGCTCCTTGAGCAGGAAAGTGGTCCCGACACGACCTACTCTTCGCCCGCCCTCTATCGCCTCGGTCACCTCCCGGTCACGCGGTTGGGCCGCGGTCCCGCAGGGGCGTCGTGGTGGGCGTCCTCTGGCGGAAGACCTCGTCGGCGATGCCGAGCGCGAGCGTGACGCCGTCCTCGGCGTCGCCGCCGATTTGCCAGGCTTCGGCATACGCCTCCGCTTCCAGGTGTTCGCGGGCCCGATCCTTCGCGCGCGTGTGCTGGACATGGAGAGGGATGAGGCCGGTGAGCGCGGCACCGGTCACCTGGCGTTGGCGATGCGCGGCTCCCAGCAGTTGAGCGGCATGATGATGATGCTCGAGCGCGCTCGCCGCCCAGGCGAGTGTCTCCAGGGCCCATGCGGGACCCCACCGGTCGTCTATGCGGCGTTGCCGCACCAGGGCGTCGCACAGAGGCAGCAGCGCACCGCTGGGATCCCCATGCAGGAGTTCGGTCAGGCCGGTGCACCATTGGGCCCAGGTGCAGGCCCACTCGGCGCCAGAGGCGTTGGCGTCGGCGACGTAGGCTTCGCACGCGGAAACGGCGGTGCTCTGGTCCCCGAGGAAGGCGGCGGCAATCGCCCAGAACATCGTGGCCATGTGAGCGTCTCCGGTGTGGCCGGCGGCGCGGAAGCCCTCCCGCGCCCGCGCCAGTTGGTCGATGCAGGCGGGGTCGCCGTGCGCCAGCAACATGTGCACACCCTCGACATAGGCCACGGCTGGGGATTGCGCGCGCGACGGATCGGCCGAGTGGCAATGGTCCAGGAACGTTCGGGAGGCCGCCTGGTCTCCCTGGAGGGTCGCGATGAAGGCCTTCATGACCGTCGCCACGATGGTCGTCTCGCAGATTTCAGGGGTGAGATTCGCCGACAGACTCTCCAACCAGTGCCGCGCCTCGCCCAGAGTGCTGCTGAAGAACCAGGAGCGGGTGCGGGTGAGGTCCGCGGCGATCTGGGCCCCATTGTGAGCCCGCTCGGGTCGGGTGAGGCAGAACCCGAGGGCGGCGCGCAGGTTGGGGAGTTCTGTGCGCAGCCGGTCCAGCCATCGGACTTCTCGGGGGCTGCACCAGTCCGCAGCGGCAGATTTGGCCAGGGCTTGGTAGTGGTCGCAGTGGCGACCGCGGTACTGGACATCGTTGTCGCCTGCCCGGAGGCGGTCCAGCCCGTATTGGCGGATTGTTTCCAGAAGCCGGTAGCGAGCGGCGCCACCGGTACGCAGCCGGATCTCGCCGTCGACCGCCAGGACCGACTTGTGGATGAGCCCGGTGATCAGGTCGAGCAGGTCGGCTCCGTCGATGCCGTCCCCTGCGCAGACGGCCTCGGCGGCTTTGAGGTCGAAACTCCCGGCGAAGACTGACATGCGTGTCCACAGCAGGCGTTCCGCCGACGTGCACAGGCCGTAGCTCAGGTCCATGACGCCGCGCAGGGTCTGCCGATAGCGGTTCTCCGCAGGTGTCCGTGGGGCGGCCAGGAGCCGGAAGCGGTCGTCCAGACGGTCCAGGATCTCCTCGGCGGTAAGGGATGTCAGGCGGACGGCCGCAAGCTCGATGGCCAGCGGAATGCCGTCCAGCCGGCGGCAGAGTTCGGTGGCCGAGCCACTGTCGCGCACTGGGGCTGCGCAGGCCTGCGCACGGTCGCTCAGCAGCCGGACGGCCTCGCAAGCCCCCTCGGCGAGATCGTCGTGAAGGCCCAAGCCGGAGACGACAAGCACGTGCTCGCCCGGCACCGCGAGCCGCTCGCGGCTGGTGGCGAGAACCCGGAGGCCTGGAGCCGCGCACAGCAGGTGCTGCACCAGCGGCGCCACGGCGTCCACCAGATGTTCGCAGTTGTCCAGGACGAGCAGCAGCCGCCGATCGCGCACATGGTCGGCCAAGGAGTCCACTGCCGAGCGCACGGACTGGTCGCGTATCTCCAGGGCTTCGGCGACTGCGCGTGCCACCAGCGTCGCGTCGGTCAGCGCGGCCAGGTCCGCCAGCCACACCCCTTCGGGGAAGGAGGCCGACACCTGCCGAGCAGCGCGCAGGGCGAGCCTGGTCTTGCCGACTCCTCCTACTCCGGTCAGCGTGACCAGACGGGACAGGCGCAGGAGGCGCCATGTCTCGGCCAGTTCTTTCTCCCTGCCGACGAAGGACGTCGTTTCGGAAGGCAGGTTCCCCAGATCGCGTGCTGTGCGCGGGTGTACCGCGGCGATCTGCGGGTCCGCCGCGAGTATCCGCCGATGAAGCCGCTGGAGTTCTTCGCCCGGATCGATTCCCAGCTCGTCGGCGAGCAGACGGGTGACCTGGCGGTAGCACTCCAGCGCCTCCGCCTGCCGACCGCGTTGGAAGAAGGCGAGCATCTGCTGCGCCCAGAAGCGCTCGCGCAGCGGATGGCGCTCGGTCAGACGCCGCAGCTCGGGGAGGGCATCGCTGGGACGCCCGCACCGGATGACCGCGTCGATCCACGACTCCTGCGTGGCCAGGCGCTTCTCGTGCAGGGCCGCGACGACATCTTGAAACCGCTCTGTGGGTAAATCCGCCAGGGCTTCGCCTCTCCACAGTCCGAGGGCCTCGCCGAGCACCGCCGCGGCCTGCTCGTGGTCTCCCACAGATGACAGGGTTTCTCCCTTCCGGACGAGCGAGTCGAATCGGCGCGCGTCCAAGCCGTCCCGTGTCACGTGCAGCACGTAACCGTGACGATCGGTCACCACGACGTTCGGTCCCAGAACCCGGCGGAGCCGCAGGACGTAGTTCTGGAGGGCGTTACGCGCCCCTTGCGGCGGGTTCTGCCCCCACAGTCTGCTCACCAGGGCGTCCATTGAGACGGTCTGATCGGCGTTGATGAGCAGCGCCGCTAGGAGACAGCGTTGCCGCTCGGCGCGGATCGTGACGCTGACGCCATCGCGTGTGACGTTGAGAGGGCCCAAGATCCCGAACTCGTACCGAACCACCACCCAAGAATATAACAACGAGTTACCAAATAGACACTCTACGACTCCATGTCTCAACGCTGCCAGGCCGTCCGGACGGCGGTACTCGCACCCGCCCAGTGGAGGAGGATCTCCTGCAACTCGGCTTCTGGCGGCCTCGCTTCGCTCCAGGCCGGTGTGCCGGGTGGTGGCGGCCGCCAGGTCGGTGCTCTTTAGGCGGTCACGGCTCCCCGGTTCAGACCTGTATTCGATGGGGTCACGGTCCAGGACGGGCTGTGTCTGGAGAAAGCGCCCAGTCGTCGGTCCTGCTTTCACGGCGACCCGTTCGGTGCCCTCCGGAGGAGCGCTGTACCCGATCGAGGCCTACGTCGCCGGGGCGGGCGCCCCTGGGGCACTACGCCCCCGCGCACCACGTACTGGAAACCGTGCGCGAAGGCGACCATCGCGCCGCGGTGAACGCGGCCCTGGCCGAACCATTGGACGGCCCCGCGGGGGCCTACCTGCTGCTGACGGCTGTCTTTTGGCGGTCGGGATTCAAGTACGGCGACTTCTCCTACCGGCTGCAGTGTCAGGAAGTCGGCGCACTCGCCGCTCAAGCCCGCGCAGTGGCCGAACGCGACGGCACCATCGTCCAAACGTACCTGCGCTTCGACGATCACGCGCTGACAGGGCTGCTGGGGCTGGATCCCGAGGCCGAGGGACTGCTCGCCGTCCTGAGCCTCCCGCAGGTGCCGGCCTCCGCCCGCCTGCTCCGCGCCCGCACGTTCCCCGCCCGGACGGCGGTGCCTGCACGACCAGCCCGTCCCGCCGTCTCCTCGCCCCCGGTCGCCGGCCTCTTACCGCACCTGGTGGCGCTGCACAGGGCGGCCGGGGCGCGAGCCCCCGCACCCACACGCTCGCCTGAGCCCGCCAGTCAATCCCGCTCCGGTGGTCTCGATGACAAGTACCGAGAGCTCCCGCCTTGGAAAGATCTTTCGAGGGGTACTTCTACGCTGGTGCTTGCCCGGGCGGGATCAGTGATGCGGCCAAACTGGCAGCCCGGTCCGTCGCCGACCCCCTCCGGTCGATCCGGGCTGAGTTTCACGAGACCCCCTGCGGCGACCATGCGCGCCACGGTCGAGATACCGGTGACCATCTGAGCATGTGCCTCAGGCCGGGCCTGGGTCTGGCGGGCCGGTCCTGGCAAGTGCTGTTTGTACTGCTACCCGCCCTGGCCTCCAGGCACTCGAACGCAAACGGGGCGCTGCACGGGCCGCGGAGACAGACCCCGCACGAACGCGCCGTCGGGGCGAACAGGCCCCTGAATGCCCGACCTGCGGCCCTGCCCTCGCTTCGAAGAGCAGAGCGACAGGAAGGCCCAGAACGCATCTGCCTGGGCGGGTGACCCACCACGGTTTTATCGCTCAGGGCGGACCCGGCGCGATCTGTCACAGGTGCGGCCAGAGGTGGGCGAACTCATGCTCGATGGCGTTGAGGGTGCGTGGGGCGCCGATCATCCGCTCGATCAGGGCGTAACGGCGGCGCCTGACCCAGCCGCCGACCAGGCTGCCGGCGATGGCCGCACCGGGGATGAGGGCTCCGATGACCGGCGAGCCGATACTGACCAGGTCCTTGGCCGCCCCCACCATCTGGTCCCGGTTCGGGCGGCTACCAGCCAGTTCGCTCTCGAACCGGACGCCGTAGGCAGACAGTTCCTTGCATGCGCGCACGACGTCGGCCCGCTTGCCCTCGGCGATGGCGGCGTCGACGCGTGCGCAGTACTCGCGGAACCTCCGGGCCTGGCGGCTGTCTCTGATCTCCAGAGTGATCTCAAGGACCTCGGCGGGTCGGCTGGCGCGGCTGAGCACGTACCTCAGGACCAGCGGAATCCGGATCTTGAACGCCTCGTAGCCGAGCACCTGGTTGATCTGGTGGTCGGTTTCGGCCTCGGCGTCGCCGATCAGCACTGCAGCCCGTTCGGCGAATCCGGAGGGCCCGCGGGGCTCGACCAGTTCGGCGCGAAGCGCGTCCGCGCTGTACGGACACCCGAGCATGTCGGCCAGCAGCGAGTACACCTGCGCTCGGTAGATCAGCTGCGCGGCGAACCGTTCGGGCGTCCCGTCGGTCGACGTCACCTCCGTCTGGCTCCGCGCGAGGAGCAGGGTCGCGAAGTTACGGGGATAGAAATCGCGGTCACGGGCGATCCAGCGCATCTTGTGCGGGGATTGGTGCGCCACGTGGGGGGTCAGCCGCTCAAGGGCGGCGAGAACCAAGTCGGGTTCCAGGGGCAGGCCCAGAAGGCCGCTGACCACCTCGACCTGGCTTTGTCCGTTAGCGCCCGTGTGGCCCTGGCCACCGACGGTTGCCAGGCAGGTCGCCTTGGCAAGCCCGAGCACGGCGAGTACCTCGGGCCAGGTCATCTTCTCCGTAGCGACCCTGATGACGCCCGCGGCGTCTCCCAGTATCTGAGCATGAGCCGCTCTGGACGCGCCGCCCGGCCCCACCGTTTGCGTGTACGAACTGGTGCCCGCCTCTGGCCCCGTCAGCACGCGTTCGTAGAGCACGAAGGCGTTGACGAGTTCCGCGACCGCCAGCATCATGAGGCGTGGCCGCGCAGGCCGCTGGCTCCCCGACAGTTCCCTGCCCGCGGTGTCGAAGTAGCGCAGGGCGTGGTCGATCGTGGCGTTGTCGAGGAGAATGCTGGAGATTCTGGGGCGGTTTCCGCCGTTGGCGTCCACGCGCTGCACGACGGCTCTGGCTAAATCCGGGGTGTCGAACAACGCACGGGCGTACTGCTCATAGAGCCTGTTGCGCTCTTGGTCGCGCTGGGGGTTGAACGCTTCCGCACCTGTCACGCCCTCCAGCATGCGCGTCGCAGCGGCGCCGCGCACGGCGAATCTTCCCTACCGCCGATAGTGGTCCAGGACCAGAGCCACCCCCCCAACCAAGGTCCCATCCGAAGACGCCGGGCGAACACCACGCCCAACGCGCAGCATCGAGTTCTCTCCCCCCGTCCTCTGACGCGGTCTCAGCAGCACCGATCCCCTCCATGAGGCTGGTACTTCCGCTCAGGGCCACGCCGGCGAGGGGAGGGCCGCGCAGTCGAACGCTGCATCGGACGTCTCAAACAATGGCGCGGCCACGCCACCCGGTTCGACAAACTCGCCCGCACCTACCGGACAGCGATCGTCCTGGTAACTGCTCTGCTCTGGAGCAACACGTGATCCGCCGGACACGCCCTAGGCAGGACGTCCACGGGCCTGCTGGGTGGGAAGACAATTGGGATCGTTCCGTAGATTCGGCCGCAGTGCAGGGCGAAGTCGTCCACGCCCAGCACCCTGGTCCGACCCGATGAGCGGGGCGTGGGGTGCGGGCTGGGTGGCGTTCCTGCACGGCTGGTCGCCGGCGGCCTGACCGGCATCCAACCGGTACCGACGCACGCCGCCCTGGTCGAGGCGATCGGATCGACGCTGACCGGGTCGGGCCGGCAGCGGTGCCAGCCCCTACTATCCGCGCCCCCTGTTCAGCTGCGTCCCCAAGTCCGCCCAGCCCTGAATCACGCGGGAACTGGTTCACCATTCCACTGGACGTGACCGGTGCGGACCGTTTGACCGAGCGTCATGCACTCAGCGCGGCATATCCGGCTAACGCGGTCGAACCACCGGGACGAAAGTCCCTTTCTGGCATTGAGGCTGGGGGGTGATGGCTCCCCCTGTGGCTCCCGAGCGTCGTTCGGGAACCGAAAAGGGGCCTCGAGTGCGATGCTCGAAGCCCCTCTGACCTGCGAAAACCCTGTCGGGACGGCGGGATTTGAACCCACGACCCCTTGACCCCCAGTCAAGTGCGCTGCCAAACTGCGCTACGTCCCGGTGCCCGTTTGAGCGGGCGTGATTACTGTAGCGCAGTCTGCGGGGTCGTGCGTACCGAGATACGGGGGCGCGGATCTCTGGTAGGCAGGCCTGATGGTGCGTTTGCGGGCGGTGCTGGCCGGGGTCTTGGGCCTGGGGCTGGTGTGCGGGTGCGGGGACGGTGGAGGGGCTCGGGCGGTGAGCGGGAGTCCTGAGCCGGAGAGGTCCGTGCCGCGGGTTTCGGAGGCGCCGTCCAAGGCGCCGGTCGTGCGGGTGCCGGTTGGTGTGCGGGCCTCGTACGAGGTGTTCGATCGGGCCGCCGGGCGGGTGGTGGTCGCGCGGGCGACGCGGCGGACGTTCCGGTCGGCCTCGGTGGTGAAGATCCTCATCGCGGTGGACTACATGGATCGGCATGAGGTGTCGGCGGCCGATCGGCGGCTGCTGGTGCCGATGCTGCGGTCCAGTGACGACGGGGCCGCCACGGAGTTCTGGCGGCGGGGCGGGCGGAAGCAGATCATCGAGCGCATGGTGCGGAAGATGGGGCTGGAGGACACCGCGCCGCCGCCCGCGGAGAAGCCCGGGTTCTGGGGTTACACGGCGCTCAGTGCGCGGGACGTGGTGCGGATGTACCGGTACCTGCTGGAACGGGCGCCGGAGGGGCAGCGGGAGTTCGTGCTCCAGCAGTTGCGGGCGTCGACGCCCTGCGGGACGGACGGGTTCGACCAGACGTTCGGGATCCCGCGGGCGGTGAAGCGGCCGTGGGCCGTCAAGCAGGGGTGGTCGGGGTTCGGGGAGACGCCGTCGGAGCCGTGCCATGTGCGGCCGGCGGCGTGGCGGCCCGACCTGGGGCTGGGGCGGCCCGTGCTGCACACGACGGGGGTCGTGGGGGACAAGATCGTGGTGGTGCTGACGCTGCATCCGGCGGGGACTCCGTTCGGGACGGCGGCGGCGCGGATCACCTCGCTGACGCGGCAGGTGACGCGGGTGTGACGTGGGTCACACGGCGGGGAACGGGTCCGTTTTGAGACGGTCACCGGAAGTGGTCGGCTTCGGGCGTGAACGGAAAACCCGGGCAAAGATCTAGCCTCTTTGCAGGGACATGGGCGAATAGTCCCTCACTGACGTATGTAGCTTTTTTCTCCCAGGGGCAGGTGACGCCGAACGGGGGACGGGGTTGGCGGAAGCGGAAGGCACGCAGCCCGGGGTGCCCGGCGCGGACGTGGAGGACCTCCGGGGCGCGGCGCGCGACCGGGCCGTGCTGGCGGAGGCGCGGGTCGTGCTGGCCCGGCGTCTCGGCGTCCCGCCGGGCGAGGCCCTGCAGCACCTGATCTGGCTCGCGCGCGATCTGGACATCGACATGGCCGAGGCGGCGTCGCTGCTGGTCAAGGACGGCGGCGGCGGGCCGGTGGGGGCCGTGGTGGCGGGGCGGAGGGCGCCGCGCGCCGAGGAGGTGCCCGCGGAGCGCCAGGCGGTCCTGTCGGAGGCCGAGGACGTCCTGCGCCGGGTGACGGCCGAGGACACCGCGGGGGACGCGGAGATCCTCGCGGGGGTGCCCGACGACCCGGCGGCGACGGCGGTGCTGGAGGGGGCGCTCGACTCGGCGGCCCACCTGGTCCCGGTGCGGGGGCCGGACGGCAGCGTGGTCGACTTCCTTTTCGCGGAGCTCAACGGCGTCGCCAAGGACATGTTCGGGCGGGGCCGGGAGGAGCTGACCGGACTGCGGCTGCTGCGGACGGACCCGGGGGCGGTGCTCAGCGGCCTGTTCGACGACTACGTCGGGGTGCTGGAGTCCGGGACGCGTTTGGAACGTTCCTCGATCCAGTACTCGACGGCTCAGCGGGGCCTGTCCCGCTCGTCGCGGATGAGTGTGCGATGCGTGCGGGTGCCTACCGGTATCTGTGTGACATGGCGGTACCACCTGGCCGAGGACCGTATCGCGCGGCGGCTGGAGCGGGTCGAGCGGCTCGCGCTGATCGGGTTCGGGGAGTGGGACCTCGCCACCGG
Organism: Actinomadura sp. NPDC000929; assembly: GCF_040492065.1. Lineage (NCBI taxonomy): Bacteria > Bacillati > Actinomycetota > Actinomycetes > Streptosporangiales > Thermomonosporaceae > Actinomadura > Actinomadura sp. NPDC000929. The sequence continues at coordinate 44,442 of NZ_JBEUPA010000036.1, forward strand.
GGAGGCGGACTGGACGCCGCAGATGCTGGCCAACTACGGCCTGTCTTCCGACGAGGTGCCGCCGATGCCGCACGACCTGCCGAAGGTCGTGGCCGACGACGACCTGCCGCTGGTCGAGGAGGCCGTCCAGACCATGTTCTCGCGGCGTGAACCGGTCGAGGCGGAGCACCGCGTGATCAGCCATGACGGGACGCCCCGCCATCTGTGGGTGTTCGCCGAGCCCGTGCTGGGCGAGTCCGGCCTGCCCGTTTCGATCAACATCGTGTCGCAGGACATCACCCGGCGGCGCGGGGTGGAGCGCGCGCTGGCCGAGACCCGGCGGCAGATGCTGCGCCAGCAGGCGCGGACGGCCCAGGAGCGGCGCGTGGCGGTGACCCTGCGGCGGGCCATCCTGCCGGACGAGGACGAGGTCGAGCAGCTGCCGGGCCTGTGCACCTCGATCCGCAGCATGGCGGCGGAGAGCACGGCCCGCATCGGGGGCGACTGGTTCGCGACCAAGGCCCTCCAGGACGGGCGGGCGATGTTCGCGATCGGGGACGCTGCCGGGCACGGGCTGCCGGCGGCGGCGGCGATGGCGCGCACCCGGAACGGCCTGCTGGGTCTCGCCTGCACGGGGGAGCGCCCGGGGCGGCTGGTCGGCTGGCTGAACGAGCTGATCGGCGGCATGGACCCGCCGGCGACGGGCACCGCCATCGTCGCCCACTACGACCCGTCCCGGCACGTCCTGGAGTGGACGTGCGCGGGCCATCCGCCGCCGATCCTGGTCCGGGACGGGCGGGCGACCCCGCTGGAGGTGGTCCGCGACCCGATGCTCGGCGCCATGCCCGGCTGGGAGTACACGACGATCACCACCGGGCTCACGTCGGGCGACATGCTCTTCCTCTACACCGACGGCCTGGTGGAGCGCCGGGACGCGGACCTGGACGAGCGGATCGTCCGCCTGACCCACATCCTGCGGGACTCCTCCACGCGTCCCGACCGGGTGCTGGACGAGGTGCTGGCGCGGATGGAGCACGACCGGGCGGCGGACGACACCACGCTGTTCGCCCTTTACGTGGAGTGACCGTCCGGGCCTCGCGGTGACGGACGGCACGCCTGGCCAGCGAAGATCACCTAGTGTGACGTGCGCCTCACCCGGCGGGGCGGCCGGGTGGCGGGCCGCCTCGGCGGAGACCGTCCGACGCCCCCTATTCGATCTTCTTTACCTTTTCCCGAAGGCTCGGTAAGGGCGGCGGGCAAGGGGTTGGGCGCCTCTCGAGAAAGATCGGGAAGAGGCGGTGCCGCCCCGGTGTTGGGAGTCTCTTGAGAGGGCTTTGAGCAGGCAAGACTTTACTTTATGCCTGGTTTGCTTTTCTTGAGAAGGTTGGTACCTTCGATCCCGAATCACGCAGCGCGTCCCATGCGTTGCCACCGGCCGCACCATGCGCGGCCGAGGATCGCGGAGCGGTATCCGCACGCGATGCGCGCCAATCGACGCGCGCCCCCTCATCAAGATCTGCCAGAGAGAACATCCGTATACCTGCACCGCTCCCGCGGTGCGAGGCCGAGTCCGTCCGGTCGGTGACCGGAGCGGAGCCGGGGACCCACGTTTCTGGGGTGAATCGGCGCGCCCGAGAGTCGCGCCGTAGGGCTGCTTCCATGCCCGAATCCGTCAGCTAACCCGGTAGGCGCCATGGAAGACAAGGAGATTCCCTGCATGTCCGGTCTTTTCGATCGACTTTCGCTCAACCGCCTCACCCCCGAGGACAAGGCCGTCGGCGTCGCCGTGGGCGCGGTCCTGGCGGGCGCGGTCGGGCTCTCGGTGGTCAACCCCCTCGCCGGCGGCCGCGCGGCCGCCGAGACCTCCGCCCAGGCGGCGGTGGTCTCCGAGCAGGGGACCGCCGCTCACCAGCCCTCCCGGGCCAAGACGGTGAAGGCCGAGAACGCCGTCGCCGAGGCGCGGCGCGAGGGCTTCAAGGTCCCCCCGCACGCGGTCAAGCCCGCCGAAGTGATCAAGCTCGCGGAGTCGCAGGTCGGCGTCCACGAGGGCAAGGGCGGTCAGACCAAGTACCACAAGTGGTACATCTCGACTCCGCACGCGAAGGCCACCGCCAAGCGCGACGGCGGCTTCTCGGTCAAGGAGTACAACGGCGCCCAGTGGTGCAACATGTTCGTCTCCTGGCTCGGCGCCCAGACCGGCGTCAAGAACATGGGCTGGGACGCCTACACCGTCCAGCACGCCAGCTGGTTCAAGCAGACCGACCGCTGGGGCCACAAGGCCAGGCCGGGCGCCGTGGTGTTCTTCGACTGGCAGGACGGCTCCAAGGCCGGCATCGGTGACATCGACCACGTCGGCATCGTCGTCAAGGACAACGGCGACGGCAGCATCACCACCGTCGAGGGCAACACCGACAACGCGGTGCAGAAGAAGGTCCGCGAGAAGTCGCAGGTCGTCGGCTACGGCTACCCCGACTACGCCCGCTGATCCGACGCGTCCCGAGAAGGTGCGCGCTTCGCGAAGGCGCCCGGCCTCCAGGCCGGGCGCCTTCTGGCGTTCCGGGTGTTGTGCCCAAACCCTCCGGTGACGGTGGGTAATGCTAAGCGTTGACAGCCTTTGATCCCTCTTGGACCTCAGTGCGGAGTTCCTGGAAAGGAATCCAGCACGCCGGAGTCTGCGGAGGGGGATGCCCATGGCGGTGCGCCCGGATGTCAGCGTGGTGGTGATCGCCTACAACGACGCCCGCAGGCTTCCGCGGGCGGTGGCCTCGACGCTGGCGCAGTCGCTGGGCGGCGTCGAGACGGTGATCGTCGACGACGCGAGCACCGACGGGACGGGCGAGGCCGCCGACCGGCTCGCCGCGGCCCATCCGGGGCGGGTCCGGACCGTCCACCTGCCGGCCAACTCCGGCGGCTGCGGCCGTCCCCGCAACACCGGGATCGAGGAGTCCACCGGCCGGTACGTGATGTTCCTCGACAGCGACGACCTGCTGGACCGGCACGCCTGCCTCAACCTCCTCGCCGCCGCCGAGGACACCGGCGCCGACGTGGTCTCGGGGCTCTGCGACCGGATCTTCCTCGACCTGCCCGAGGGCGCCAAAGGGCGGATCCGCCCCTGGTACCCGTGGCTCTACCGGCACAGCGCGGTCTACGGGTCGCTGAGCGAGAGACCCGATCTCCTCTACGACACCCTCTCGACCAACAAGGCCTACCGGCGCGGCTTCCTGGAGGAGCACGGCCTGCGGTTCGTCGAGCGGCTGCACTACGAGGACCTGCTGTTCACCGCCGAGGCCTACCTGGAGGCGGGGCGGACCGCCCTGATCCCGCACCGCGTCTACAACTGGCTGGTCAAGGAGCGGACGCGGGCGCCGTCGATCTCCAACCGGCGCGCCGACCTGGCCAACTTCACCGACCGGCTGGAGATCCACCGCCGCATCGACATGCTCTTCGCGCTGCGCGGCGCCTACGACCTGCAGCGGGCCAAGGACGTCAAGTTCGTCAACCACGACCTGGTGCTGTACCTGCGCGACCTGCGCGACCGCGACCCGGCCCACCAGGCGCGCTTCCTCGACCTGGCCGCCGCCTACCTGGATGAGCTGGACCCGCGGGTCTTCGAGCAGGCCAACCCGCTGCCCGCGATCGCCGCGCACCTGATCCGCGAGGGCGATCACGCGGGCGCGCTCGCCGCCGCCGAGTACGACCCCGTGAAGCGCCCCGAGTTGCGCGCCCGCCTGGTGGAGCGGGACGGGCGGGTCTACTGGGGCGCCGGTCGCCCGCGCGGCACGCTCGGCCGCCGCGTCCGGGACGTCACGTCCTTCGGGTTCCATGTGCGTCCCCTCCGGGAGCTGCGCCCGGCGAACACCGTGACGCGGCTGGAGACGCGCGGCGGCCGCGTGCTCATGGCCGGCCACGTGCTGAACCCGCTGGAGCGGATCCCGCGGGATGCCGAGCTGGCCGGGACGCTGGAGTTCCGCGACCGGCGCGGCCGCTCGCGGAAGGGGCGGGTCCGCGCGTCCGTCCGGCATGAGGGCGACCGGCTCACCTGGCGCGCCGAGTTCGACCCCGCCCGCAGGATCCGCCCCCTCGGGTTCATCGACCCCGTCTGGGACGTGCGGCTGCGCATCCGGGTGGACGGCGAGGAGGTGGTCACCCGGCTCGGCGAGGGGCGCGGGTCGCCGTCGCTCGGCGGGGTCTCGCTGCCCGTCCGGCCGCGGCTGACGCGGTTCGCGGGGGACCGGCTCCGCTCCTACGTCACCGAGGGCGGGCACCTGGCGTTCGCCCTGGAGGCGGGGAGCCCGTGGGCGCGGCTCACCCGCGCCGCCGCGCGCCGCGCCGCCCTGTCCCGCCCGGGACGGCTGACCCGGCACCGGTTCCGGGAGCTGGGCCGGGCGGTGCGCCGGACCCTGACCGGCCGGAACACCAAGATCATCGTGTTCAACCGGGTGCTGAGCCGGCTGCCCGTCCGGGCCGGCCTGGCGGTCTTCGAGAGCCAGCTCGGCCGCCACTACTCCGACAACCCCAAGTACATCTACCGGGAACTGCGCAGGTCCGGCCGCCCGGTGACGGCCGTGTGGTCGTACGCCTCGTCCCCCAAGGGGTTCCCCGACGACGCCCGGCTCGTCAAGCGCGGGTCCTGGGCGTACTACCTGGCGCTCGCGCGGGCCCAGTTCTGGATCGACAACCAGGGCTTCCCGGACCGGCTGCGCAAGCGTCCCGAGACCACCTACATCCAGACCTGGCACGGGTCGGCGTTCAAGCTGATGGGGCTGGACCAGCCGCGGATGAAGTCGGGGCCCGCGGGCGACCAGGAGCGGCTGCGGCGGATGGTGGAGCGCTTCGACTGCTTCCTGGTGCGTTCCGGGCACGACTCCGAGACGCTCTGCAGCGGCCTCGGCGTGCGCTCCGAGCTGCTCCCGGTGGGGTATCCCCGCAACGACCCCCTGGTCAACGGGGTGGACGGCGACCCGGAGCTGGCCGCCGAGGTCGCGGCCCTGCGCGAGTCGCTCGGCCTGGACGACGGGCGCCGGGCAGTCCTGTACGCGCCCACGTACGTCACCGGGCCGAAGGGGCGTCCCGTCCGGCTCCTCGACCCGCCTGTGGATCCGGGGGTCTTCGCGCGAGAGCTGGGGGAGGAGTGCGTCCTGCTCGTCCGGCCCCACTACCTGTGCCGGGCGAACGTCCCGCCGGGCGCCCGTGCCGTCATGCGGGACGTCGGCGCGGTCCCCGACGTGACGCCGCTCCTGCTGCTGGCGGACGCCCTCGTCACCGACCACTCCTCGATCATGTTCGACTTCGCCCTGCTCGACCGGCCGATCGTGCTGCACCTCCCGGAGGGCAGGGACCTCGCCACCGGCTACTTCGACCTGGAGCGGCACGCTCCTGGGCCGATCACCCGCACCGAGGACGAGCTCGTCGCCGCGCTCGCCGGCCTGGACGCGGCCGGGGCCGAGCACGCCGGGCGGCGCCGCGCGTTCGCCGCGCGCTTCGGCGAGCACGAACGCGGCACCGCCGCGAAGACGGTGGTGGACCGCTACTTCCCCGCCGCGCCGAGCAGGAGGGAAACGCCATGACCGCGCCGCGTGACGTCTTCATCGTGTGCAACAACGCCGACGAGATGGGCGGCCTCCAGCGGTGGGCGCACCACATGGCGCGGCTGCTGGCCGGGCGCGGCGACCGCGTCACCCTCGTCGGGATCACGCGGGGGCCGGAGCCGTACCACCACGGCCGCGACGGCTCCTACGCCGTCGAGGTGCTGCACGGGGAGTGGGGCCCGCCCGCCATGGCCTGGCGCCCGCGCAAGGCGCTGCAGCGGCTCGACCCGGCGGCTCGGGCCCGGGACCTGTGGCGGACGGCCGCCCAGCGGCGCGGCGCGGCGCGCCTGTCGGAGCTGTTCGCCGCCGCGCGGCCGGGGGCGGTCGTCATCGTGGCGCAGGTGTGGGCGATGGAGTGGGTGCGGCTCGCCGACACCTCCGGGCTGCGCGTCGTGGGCATGAGCCACGAGTCCTACCAGGCGACCCGGAGGTCGTCGCGGTACCGGCGGGTCAAGGATCTCTACGCCCGCGCGGACCGGATGCTGGTGCTCACCGCCGAGGACGCCGATGCCTGGGCCAGGGACGGCATGACCAACGTGGACCACATCCCGAACGCGCTGCACGTCACGCCCGGCGTGCATCCCACGCTCGACCTGCCGGTCGTCGCCTGCGTCGGCCGCCTGGCCTACGAGAAGGGCGTGGACCTGCTGCTGGAGGTGTGGGAGCGCGTCGCCGGACGGCATCCGGGCTGGCGGCTGCACGTCTACGGCGGCGGTCCGGACGAGGAGGACCTGCGGGCGCGGGCGGACGCCGCCGGGCTGTCCGGCTCCGTCGAGTTCCGGGGCGTGGTCTGCGAGGTCGAGGAGGCGCTCGTCGAGGCGTCGGTGTTCGCGCTGCCCTCGCGGGCCGAGGGCTTCCCGATGTCGGTGCTGGAGGCCATGGCGTACGGGCTGCCCACGGTGGCGTTCGACTGCGCGCCGGGCGTCCGGGCGCTGGTCGAGGACGGCCGGGACGGGCTGCTGGCCCCGCCGGGCGACGTCACCGCGTTCGCCGCCGCGCTCGGGCGGCTCATCGAGGAACCCGAGCTGCGCCGCGCGCTCGGGGCCCGCGCCCGCGTGTCGGTGTCGCGGTTCGGGCCGGACGCCGTCCTCGCCCGGTGGGACCGCCTGTTCGACCTGCTCCACCGCGGGCGCGCGGCCGCCGCGCCGGTTCTCGCGCCGCCCCGGGCCGCGGCCTCCGCCGCGCCGCTCGCCGAGCGGCCGGTGGTCGCTCTGGAGGCGGAACCCGCCCTGGGGGGTGATTCTTTCTAACAACTGTTTGGTAGAGTCCCTGGCGTGAAGCAGAACGAGTCCCCCGCGGACCGGGCCTTCCGCGCCGAGGTCCGCGACTGGCTCCAGGGCAACCTGTCGGGCGAGTTCGCGCACGCCCGCGGGCTCGGCGGCCCCGGCCGCGAGCACGAGGCCTTCGAGGAGCGGCTGGCCTGGGAGCGTCACATGGCCGCCGCAGGCTGGACCTGCGTCGGCTGGCCCCGCGAGTACGGCGGCCGCGGCGCCACCGTCGAGCAGCAGGTGATCTTCCACGAGGAGTACGCGCTCGCCGACGGGCCGGCCCGGGTCAACCACATCGGCGAGAACCTGCTCGGGCCCACGATCATCGCCTTCGGCACCGACGAGCAGCGCGCCCGCTTCCTGCCGCCGATCGTGGCGGCGCGGGAGCTGTGGTGCCAGGGTTACTCCGAGCCGAACGCGGGCTCCGACCTCGCCAACGTCCAGACCCGCGCCGAGCTCGCCGGGGACCACTGGCTGGTCGACGGGCAGAAGGTGTGGACGTCGCTGGCCCTCGAAGCCGACTGGTGCTTCGTCGTGTGCCGCACCGAGCCGGGGTCGTCGCGCCACAGGGGCCTGTCGTACCTGCTCGTCCCGATGCGCCAGGACGGCGTGGACATCCGGCCGATCGTCCAGCTCACCGGCACCTCCGAGTTCAACGAAGTGTTCTTCGACGGCGCCCGCACCGACGCGGGCAACATCGTCGGGGAGCCCGGCGAGGGCTGGAAGATCGCGATGGCGACGCTCGGGTTCGAGCGCGGCGTCGCGACGCTCGGCCAGCAGGTCGGGTTCCGGCGCGAGTTCGAGGGCGTCGCCGACCTCGCCCGCCGCACCGGCGCCATCGACGACCCCCTGCTGCGCGACCGGCTGACCCGGTCCTACATGGGCCTGGAGATCATGCGGCTGAACGCGGTGCGCACCATGGCGGGCGTCGCGTCGGGCGCCCCCGGCCCCGAGTCGTCGATCTCCAAGCTCGTCTGGGGCACCTGGCACCGCGAGCTCGGCGAGCTGGCCATGGACGTCCTCGGCGCCGCCGGCCTCGTCGCTGACGGGGCGCCGGGCACCGGTCCGGACGGCGGGACCGCGCAGCCCTACGACCTGAACGACTGGCAGCGGCTGTTCCTGTTCTCCCGCTCCGACACGATCTACGCCGGGTCGAACGAGATCCAGCGCAACATCATCGCCGAGCGCGTGCTCGGCCTGCCCCGTGAACCGGCCGCCGACAGGAAGGCACGCGGATGACCCCGCCCCCCTACGTCCCCGGGCACGGCCTGCTCGCCGGCCGCGCCGTCGTGATCACCGCGGCGGCGGGGGCCGGCATCGGCGGCGCCACCGCCCGCCGCTGCCTGGAGGAGGGCGCCCGCGTCCTGGTCTCCGACGCGCACGAGCGGCGGCTCGCCGCGACCGCGGCGGAGCTGGAGAAGGAGTTCGGCGCCGACCGGGTCGACGCGCTGCCCTGCGACGTCACCTCCGAGGAGCAGGTCCAGGCCCTCTACGGCCGGGCCGTGGAGCGGTTCGGCCGCATCGACGTCGCGGTGAACAACGCCGGGCTCGGCGGGACGGCGGACCTCGTCGACATGACCGACGAGCAGTGGGGCCGCGTCCTCGACATCACCCTCACCGGCACGATGCGCTGCACCCGCGCCGCCCTGCGCCTCATGCGCGACCAGGGCTCCGGCGTCGTCGTCAACAACGCCTCGGTGATCGGCTGGCGGGCGCAGAAGGGGCAGGCGCACTACGCCGCAGCCAAGGCGGGGGTCATGGCGCTCACCCGCTGCTCCGCGCTGGAGGCGGCCGACTTCGGCGTCCGGGTCAACGCCGTCTCCCCGTCCCTGGCCATGCACCCGCACCTGGTCAAGGTGACGTCGGAGGAGCTGCTGGAGGAGCTGACGCGCCGGGAGGCGTTCGGCCGCTACGCCGAGCCGTGGGAGGTGGCCAACGTTATCGTCTTCCTGGCCAGCGACTACTCGTCGTACATGACGGGCGAGGTCGTCTCCGTCTCCTCCCAGCACGCTTAGGACACCGGTACATGAGGAACTGCGCATGAGTCCACGACGGCGCGACGCCGAGGGCACCGCCGCCGCCCGCGCGGGGCGGCGGGCCGAGCTGCTCGCCACGGCCGCCGAGGTGTTCGCCTCCCAGGGCTACTCCGCCACCACCGTCCGGAAGGTGGCCGACGCCGCAGGGATCCTCGGCGGCAGCCTCTACTACCACTTCGACTCCAAGGAGTCGATGGCCGACGAGATCCTGTCGACCTTCCTGGACGACATGTGGGCCGCCTACGACCGCGTCCTGGAGGCCGGGCTCAGCGCGCGCGACACCCTGGAGGCCATCGTCGTCGAGTCGTTCCGCTCGATCGACAGGCACCGTCCCGCGGTCGTCCTCTACCAGAACGAGTCCAAGCACCTCGCGACCAGCGAGCGGTTCCACTACCTCCTGGACTCCCAGCGGCGGTTCGAGGAGATGTGGCTGTCCCTGCTGGACCGCGGCGTCAAGGAGGGCGCGTTCCGCGCCGACCTCGACCGGACCCTCATCTACCGCTTCATCCGCGACACCGTCTGGGTCGCGGCCAACTGGTACCAGCACGGCGGGCGGCTGTCCGCCGACGACATCGCCAAGCAGTACCTCGCCATGTTCCTCGAAGGGATCCAGGCGAGCTAGGCCCGTACGAAGGAGACACCCCCCATGGCCGAGGCTTACATCGTCGACGCGGTCCGCGCCCCGGTCGGGCGCCGCAACGGCGGGCTCGCCGGAGTGCACCCCGCCGACCTCGGCGCGCACGTGCTGACCGCCCTCATGGACCGGACGAAGATCGACCCGGCCGCCGTCGAGGACGTCGTGTTCGGCTGCGTCGACACCCTCGGCCCGCAGGCCGGCGACATCGCCCGCACCTGCTGGCTGGCCGCCGGGCTCCCCGAGGAGGTCCCCGGCGTCACGGTCGACCGGCAGTGCGGCTCCTCCCAGCAGGCCGTGCACTTCGCGGCGCAGGCCGTCCTGTCCGGGACGTCGGACCTGGTCGTCGCGGGCGGCGTGCAGAACATGTCGCAGATCCCGATCGGCTCGGCGATGACCGCCGCGGCGCCGCTCGGCTTCACCGAGGGCCCCTTCGCGGGCTCGGCGGGCTGGGCGCGCCGCTACGGCGACACCGAGGTGTCGCAGTTCAACGGCGCCGAGATGATCGCCCGCGACTGGGACATCTCCCGCGAGGAGATGGAGGCGTTCGCCTACGAGTCCCACCAGCGCGCCATCCGCGCCATCGACGAGGGCCGGTTCGAGCGCGAGACCGTCGCCTGGGAGGGCGTCACCACCGACGAGGGCCCGCGCCGCGACACCACCCTGGAGAAGATGGCGGGCCTGAAGACCCTGGTGGAGGGCGGCCGCCTCACCGCGGCCGTCTCGTCGCAGATCTCCGACGGCGCGGCCGCGCTGCTCATCGCCTCCGAGCAGGCCGTGAAGGACCACGGCCTCACCCCGCGCGCCCGCGTCCACCACCTCTCCGCGCGCGGAGAGGACCCCATCCGGATGCTGTCGGCGCCCATCCCCGCCACCGCGTACGCGCTGAAGAAGACCGGGATGACGATCGGCGAGATCGACGCCGTCGAGATCAACGAGGCGTTCGCGTCCGTCGTCCTCGCCTGGCTCAAGGAGACCGGCGCCGACCCGGCGACGACCAACCCCAACGGCGGCGCCATCGCCCTCGGCCACCCCCTCGGCGCCACCGGCGCCCGCCTGATGACCACCCTTCTGCACGAGCTCGACCGCACCGGCGGCCGCTACGGCCTCCAGACCATGTGCGAAGGCGGCGGCCAGGCCAACGTCACCATCATCGAGCGGCTCGGCTAGCCCAGGGGCGAGGAGGCGGATCGTGGAGGTCTTCGAACCGGCGCGGCTCGGGCCGCTGACGCTGCGGAACCGTGTGATCAAGGCGGCCACGTCCGAGGGGATGACGCCCGAGGCGCTGGTCACCGACGACCTGATCGAGTACCACCGGCGGCCGGCCGCCGGGGGAGTGGGCATGACCACCGTCGCCTACTGCGCGGTCGCGCCCGAGGGGCGGACCGAGCGGCGGCAGATCTGGATGCGGCCGGAGGCCGTCCCCGGGCTGCGGCGCCTCACCGACGCCGTCCACGCGGAGGGCGCCGCCGCGTCCGCGCAGCTCGGGCACGCCGGCCCGGTCGCCGACGCCAGCTCCAACGGGCGGCCCGCCGTCTCGGCCGGGCGGTTCTTCAACCCGCTCGGCATGGCCTTCACCAAGGTCGCCAAGGCGGAGGACATCGAGCGCATCACCCGCGCCCACGCCGAGGCCGCGCGGCTGGCGATCGAGTCCGGCTTCGACGCGGTCGAGATCCACCTCGGGCACAACTACCTGGCCAGCGCGTTCCTCAGCCCCCGCCTCAACCGCCGCAAGGACGGCTACGGCGGGCCGATCGAGAACCGGGCCAAGGTCGCGCTCGGCATCGCCCGCGCCGTCCGGGACGAGGTCGGCGACCGCATCGCGATCACCGCCAAGCTCAACATGCGCGACGGCGTGCGCGGCGGCCTGGAGATCGACGACAGCCTCCACGTCGCCCGCCGGCTCCAGGAGGAGGGCACCGTCGACGCGCTGGAGCTGACCGCCGGCAGCTCGCTGCTCAACCCGATGTACCTGTTCCGCGGGGAGATGCCCATCCCCGAGTTCGCGGCCAGCTACAAGCTGCCCATGCGGATCGGCCTGCGGATGTTCGGCAATCGGTTCCTGCGCTCCTACCCCTACCAGGACGCCTACCTGCTGGAGCACGCGCGCAGGTTCCGCGCCGAGCTCGACCTGCCCCTGATCCTGCTCGGCGGCATCACCGACCGCGCGAGCATGGACACCGCGATGGCGGAGGGCTTCGAGTTCGTCGCCATGGCCCGCGCCCTCCTCCGCGAACCCGACCTCGTGAACCGGATCGCCGCCGACCCGTCCACGCCCTCCCTGTGCGTCCACTGCAACCGCTGCGTCCCGACGGTCTACCGGGGCACGCACTGCCCGCTCGTCCCGGCGCCGGATTGACCTGGAGCGCGCTCCAGCTCGTAGCGTTCGGGGCATGACCACTCCACAGCACACGATCGGATCGGGGTTCGGCTTCGAGAGCACGGCGAGGGACGTCCTCGCGGGCATCGACCTCACGGGGAGGCTCGCCGTCGTCACCGGCGGGTACTCGGGCCTCGGCCTGGAGACGACGCGGGCGCTGGCGGGCGCGGGGGCGCAGGTGGTGGTCCCCGCGCGGCGCCCGGAGGCGGCGAAGGAGGCCGTCGGCGGCATCGACGGCGTCGAGGTGGACGAACTGGACCTGGCCGACCTGGAGAGCGTGCGCGGGTTCGCGGAGCGGTTCCTCGCGTCCGGCCGCGGCATCGACATCCTGATCAACAACGCGGCGGTCATGGCCTGCCCGGAGACGCGCGTCGGGCCCGGCTGGGAGGCGCAGTTCGCCACCAACCACCTCGGGCACTTCGCGCTGGTGAACCGCCTGTGGCCGGCCGTCGGGCCGGGGGCCCGGGTGGTCGCGGTCTCGTCGCGCGGGCACCACTTCTCCCCGATCCGGTGGGACGACGTGCAGTTCGAGCGCGGCTACGACAAATGGGAGGCGTACGGGCAGGCGAAGACGGCCAACGTGCTGTTCGCCGTCCACCTGGACGCGCTCGCCAAGGACGCCGTACGGGCCTTCTCGCTCCATCCGGGGAGCATCCTGACGCCCCTCCAGCGCCACATCCCCCTGGAGGAGAAGGTGGCGAACGGCTGGGTCGACGAGGACGGGAACGAGATCGCCCAGGGGTTCAAGACGCCGGAGCAGGGCGCGGCGACGGCGGTGTGGGCGGCCACGTCCCCGCGGCTGGCCGGCATGGGCGGCGTGTACTGCGAGGACTGCGACGTCGCCGAGCGGGCCCCCGAGGGCGACCCCGCGCGCCGCGGCCGCGTCGGCGCGCCCTCCAGCGGGGTGCGCTCCTACGCGACCGACCCGGCGCAGGCCGAGCGGCTGTGGGAGCTGTCGGCGGAGCTGACCGGGGTGAACGCGTTCGCGTAGCGCCTGCGACGATGGGCCCGTGATCGACATCGCGGGGTGGGCCCCGGAACCGGAGGAGACGACCGAGGTCGTCGGCGCAGGGCCGTCGGAGGCGCTGGCCGGGCTGCTCGACGTCGCGCCGCCGGGGGAGGAGCTGCCGCCCCTCTGGCACTGGCTGCACTTCCTGGAACGGCCCGCGCAGCGGGACCTGGGACCGGACGGGCATCCTCGCGAGGGCCGGTTCCTTCCGCCGATCCCCGAGCGGCGCCGCATGTTCGCCGGCGGGCGGTTCCGGATCCACGATCCCCTGCGCGCCGGGGACGCCGTCACGCGCCGGACGGAGCTCGCGTCCACCGCGGTGAAGCAGGGCCGCAGCGGGGAGATGCTGTTCGTGACCGTCCGGCACAGGTTCCTGCGGGACGGCGCCGAGATCGCGGTCGAGGAGCAGGACCTCGTCTACCGCAGCGGCGGCGCGGCGTCCCGTCCGGAGCCGCCGCGGTTCGAGGCGCCGGCCGTGGACGCGCCGTGGACGCTGAGCACGACCGCCGACCCGGTCATGCTGTTCCGGTTCAGCGCCCTCACCTACAACGCCCATCGCATCCACTACGACGAGGCGTACGCGACCGGGGTGGAGGGGCACGCCGGGCTCGTCGTCCACGGCCCGCTGCTCGCGATCCTCTGCCTGGAGCTGCCGCGCCGGGCGGGCCTGAAGGTGCGCGAACTGTCGTTCCGCGCCCGCAGGCCCGTCCACGCGGGGCAGCCGTTCGTGGCGGCCGGGTCCCCGGACGGGACCCTCTCGATCCACGCCCCGGGCGACGCCACGGCGATGACCGCCACCTTCGCGTGAGCGGCGCCGGTCTCCCCCGACCGGCGCCGATCTCCGTCAGGCGGCGGTGACGGGCGCCTCCCGCAGGGCCGGGCCGCCGCGGCGCTCCGCCGCGATCTGCTGCACGTACCGCTTGACCTCGCCGCTGACGCGCTCGTCGTCCCAGCCGAGCCAGGGCGCGACGAGCTCGGCGACGCGGGACGCCGCGGCCGCGCCGCCGTCCCACTCCTCGATCGAGACGCGGAGCCGCCGCGCCAGGACGTCCTCCAGGTGCAGCGCGCCCTCGTGCGTCACCGCGTAGACGGCCTCGGCGCACAGGTAGTCGCCGGCCCCGGGGATGGGGGCGCCGAGCGCCGGGTCGCCGGCGACCATGGCCAGCACCTCCCGGGCGCACGACCCGTACCGGTGCAGCAGGTGCTCGATCCGCGCGACGTGCAGGCCGGACTCGGCGGCGAGCCGGCGCCGCTCGTTCCACAGCACCTCGTACCCGGTGGCGCCGAGGATCGGCAGCCGGCCGGTGACCGACGCGGGGACGGAGTCGTCGAGGCCCTCGGCGACGACGTCCACCGCGTCCCGCGCCATCACGCGGTAGGTGGTGAACTTCCCGCCGGTCACGACGACGAGGCCGGGCACCGGCTCGGCGACGGCGTGCTCGCGGGAGAGCCGCGTGGTGTCGTCCATCTCGCCGGACAGCAGCGGCCGCAGCCCCGCGTAGACGCCCTCGATGTCGTCGTGCGTGAGCGGCGTCCGCAGGACGGCGTTCGCCTGGTCGAGGAGGTAGCCGATGTCGGTGTGGTCGGCGACGGGCTCGTCGGGGCCGTCGGCGTGCGGGGTGTCGGTGGTGCCGACGAGCCAGTGCCGCCCCCACGGGATGATGAACAGGACGCTCCTGGAGGTCCGCGTGATCAACCCGGTGCCCATCGGGATCCGGTCGCGCGGCACGACCAGGTGGACGCCCTTCGACGCCCGCACGGCGAACGCCGCCCGGGACCCGGTCATCGCCTGCGCGCCGTCCGTCCACACCCCGGTCGCGCACACCACGCGCCGGGCCCGCACGGCGATCTCCCGGTCGCCCTCCAGGTCCAGGACGCGGACGCCGGTCACCCGCTCGCCCTCGCGCAGGAACCCCGTCGCCTCCGCGCGGGTGGCCACGCTGGCGCCGTACTGCGCGGCGGTGCGGGCGACCATCATCGTGTAGCGGGCGTCGTCGACCTGCGCGTCGTAGTACTGGACGGCCCCGACCAGCGCGTCCGAGCGCAGGGCGGGGGCCTCCCGCAGCGCGGCCCGCCGCGTGAGCTGGCGGTGCCGGGGCAGCGAGCGCGCGCCGCCCATCGTGTCGTACAGGGTCACGCCCGCGCTGACGTACGCCCGCTCCCAGACCCGGCTGCGCAGCGGGTAGAGGAACCGGACGGGCCGCACCAGGTGCGGGGCGAGCCGCTGCAGCAGCAGGCCGCGCTCCCGCAGTGCCTCCCTGACCAGCCCGAAGTCGCGCTGTTCGAGGTAGCGCAGCCCGCCGTGGATCAGTTTGCTGGACCGGCTGGACGTACCGGCCGCCCAGTCCCGCGCCTCCACGAGGGCGACGGACAGGCCCCGCGAGATCGCGTCGAGCGCCGCGCCGGCGCCGACGACGCCGCCGCCGACGACCACGACGTCGAACTCGGTCTCCGCCAGGCCGCGCAGGGTGTCCTCGCGGTACTGGGGGCCGAGGGCTACAGATGTCACCGCATGCTCCCGGAGAGAGGTCGGAACCAGTGTCGTGCGGCCGGGTTGCGGCGGGCCGTCGCCCGGAAGGACTCCGGGCCAACAACCCGCCGCACCCCGGCGAAGGCGCGCTCAGTCACTCAGGTCGACCCAGTCGAGAGTCCGGTCGACGGCCTTCTTCCAGCCTGCGTAGCCCTGGTGGCGTTGGTCGTCGTTCCAGGTGGGCTGCCAGCGTTTGTCCTCGTTCCAGTTCTGGCGGAGTTCGTCGGTGGTGGTCCAGAATCCGACGGCCAGGCCGGCGGCGTAGGCGGCGCCCAGGGCGGTGGTCTCGGCGACGACGGGGCGGGAGACCGGGACGCCGAGGATGTCGG